>NZ_NXLP01000168.1:0-916 GCF_003364125.1 Helicobacter sp. MIT 14-3879 | reverse complement strand
CATAGAGATGATAATTTGTCATTGAGAAAGCATCAGAATGGGCATTGCCTTGTGTGATTTGATAACTTATATTTGCACCAAATTTCTTAGTAGGGCGTCTGGTGTTTGCTTCTATGACACCACCTGTGAATCCTCCATAGGCTGCGCTGATATTAGAATCTTGCACAGTAATAGATTCTAAGAGGCTTGTGTCAATGGCTAAGCCTTGACTTCTGCCCGGCAAAGCATTGGTAGCGACAGGGTTGTTCCCTTGAGAACTTGCAGGGTCTAAATCATTATTCATATTCAATCCATCAAGCATAAAGTTATTTTGGTAGAAAAGCCCGCCACTAATACTGATATTAGCAGGGTCAATTTCTCCGGGTGTCGTGCTTCTTAGTTGTGCGTTATCATATTGCACATTGGGTAAGATTCTAAGGACTGAAGTAATGTCGCCATTACCACTAGGATGAGATTCTAAGAGTTGTGTGTTAATAGTGCTGCCTGATTGATAGGTTTTAAGATGACTATTTGTTGTGAATGTGGTAGTAATAGCATTTAAATGATAATGCTTGGTGGCATGAGATTGTGTATGCTGTGTTTCTTTTGTAGAAGATTGTGTGTGAGGAGATTCTTGTTTGGAATCTAGTGCTTGTGCAGACAGATTCACACAACAAAGCACTATACAAAGTATAGATTTTATTATATGTCTTATAGATTTTATAAAGAAAGAGAGATTCAATGACATAACCATTCCTTTTTATAATGAATATTGTGTAATGTAAATAGATAATTATTATCATTAATATATTAAATATAGCTTAATTGGGAGAGAAATAGAAGATTTATCATACTTTGACTAAAGTTAGTGTTCAATCCATCTCTTAGAATTTGAATCTTTTGACATGAAAATGGATAATGTGTGGCATATTCTTTG
>NZ_NXLP01000048.1:0-8786 GCF_003364125.1 Helicobacter sp. MIT 14-3879 | reverse complement strand
GTCTATACTGTCCTTAATGAGAATCTTATTATGCCACATTGCTTGGTTAAAGATTTCATAACAAGATTCTGTATTATAGAAATCATAAAAACTTAAATTCCCGCTTAATGAGGCATTATAAATCGAGATTCCACTACCTTCTCCACACGCAATATTGCTTGGTAAATTGGGGGGGTTATCAATGAAATCTGATTGTTTAAACTTATGAAAAGGCATAAAATTTAAAGAATAATCACCATTTCCTTTTTGTACATGATTTGCTTCTTGATAGAAAGGTAAAAGATTGGTTATTTCAACAATAAATTCTTGCTCTAAATCTAAGAACTCCCTGCAAATATCAAGCAAATCAAGGCTTAATACCTCTGTGCTACTAAAAAGAGAATGTAGTGCATTACTAGGATAACTCTTTGATGCACTCATTTGCGTGTTGCATCTGTTAAATGGAGAATTCGGGCTAAGTTTTAACTTCTGCAACATTGTAAAACTACCAAAATCGTCATCAACAAAGCTAGGAGTGATTTTTACAAGGCGATCATAGAGATTAAAGACCGTCCCCTCCATAAACTGCAAAGGTAAGATAGGGAAAAATTTACTGAAAAGTGAATCTAACCTTTGTGGAGATTCTAAATCTTTAGAAGAATCCATGCCTTGTCTTAAAAATGCGAGAGAGGGCAAGGGGGCTATCTCATATTCACCTTGCGCGCGGATACCTACTACGCCATGAAGCGCATTGTCATCACGGCTTATATTGCAAAGCGCATTAATACCTATTACATTCCCATACGCAAGCGGCAATACACTAACATTGGCAAGCGCATTAATCGCTTTAAAAATTTGTGCAATATGAATAGAATCTGGAGAATGTGTGAAATCCTGCCCTACTAAGAAAACGATATTGTTGCGCTTGATAGCCTGTACATTTTGCAAAGGCTCTGTGGTTTCCTTACTGTGTCCAATATCTATGGGCTTTTCAAAAAGCAATATTTCTTGTAGCCTTTCTAATTCACTTTCACTTATGTTGCTTTCTGCTATGAGATGACCCATATCCAAGTTTTTTAACCACGCTTTTAGGTATTCTTTTGTTTGAGAATCTAATGCTAAATCAGACAATGATGCTATTTTTTGTGATATATTTTCTTGTATGATATTTGGCATAAATAGATTGAGCAAAATAGCACTTATAGCAAATTCTGCGCCAGTCTCATATCTTAATTCTAAATCGCTTTTAAAGCGAGATTCACCAATAGTATTAATCCAAATATTTTTCATACCTCTTTTAAGATTATATTTTGATAAATCACTGCGTAAAACAGGCATTTCGTCATAGAGATAAGCACCCAATACTACGCAAACATCAGCACTCTCCAAAGCCTTGTCAATGGAAAGAACACGCTCATTGGCATGATAGATAATACTGCCAAAACGGTCATAATAAAATGTGCTATCACAATATACTTTTAAAGACATTTTTTGTGCTAATTGATTGACAAGCCATGCTTCTTCATTGGTTGCATTTTCACTCAGCCTAATAGCTTGAATCTTAGAAAAGTCGATATTAAGATGCCTAAAATGCAGATATTTAGCTTGAGACTCCATGTCGTTGTGTTTTGAATAGAATCTTCCATTTGAGGACAAAGATTGTTGGACAGAATCCATATCTGCAAGATTATTATAAACAGATTCTATAACACGATAAAAGGGATTTTTTCGCATAAAATTATGTCTGCCCGCGTGGCATAATTGCTTGATATGTGCTTCATTTTTGATTCTATACACTTCTTTTTTAGAATCTACATTGCATTTTATCTCATAATATAATTCACATCGTAATGAGCAATGTACGCAGGTAGATGGCACTTTTTCTAGTTCCCATACATTACTTGTGTAAGTAAATCTTTGTGAAATCATTGCCCCGGTAGGACACACGCTTACGCATTCATCACAGTCTTCGCAGTAGGCATTAAAATCTACTCCAATCTTAGAATGAAACCCCCCAGCAAGCACATTAAGAACATTATTACCCACAAATTCATTGCAAGTCCTCGCGCATCGCTCACACATAATGCACAAGCTTTCATCATAAATTTTGTTGTGAAAATGCACAAAATCTTGTTGCTTTTGCAGTGCAAAATAAGGCTGTATATCCACCTTAGATTCTAAAACCTTATCTTGCAATTCACATTCGCCGCTTTTATCGCACACACCGCATTCTAGCGGATGATTAATGCAAAGAAAGCTCATAATTTGATTGCGATATTTCTCTAGCCTTTGCGTATTGGTGCGAAATTTTGCAGGTTTAGTAGAGAAGTTGGGATAGCTTTTGCAGCTAGCAATAATATTGCCATTTTCTTCTTCTACCACACACATGCGACACGCGCCTGTAGGAGATAATTTGCTCAAATCACATAAAGTCGGAATATAGATTCCATTTTCACGCGCGACTTGCAAAATACTTTGCCCTTTTTTCATTGTGCATTGTTTATCGTCAATAAAAATATCAAAATAATGATGAGGGTTCTTGATGGATTTTTGATTTTCTAATTCATCATGTTTCTTTATCTCACTCATAGTTACCTCCCCCCTACTGCGTTAGCCGCTACTCTACAATCAAAATTTGTGCTAGATGCTGAAGAATCGCGATGCGCAGAATCTGCACATGTATTAGGAGCATCCACAACACACATACTAATATAATAACAACGCATACATCTTGAGGCTTCATTTAATGCTTCCTCACGACTAAGTCCAAAATTGACTTCCTCAAAATTTTTTGCCCGATAGTTAGGGGCTAACTTAGAGCTTACTTCACGCATATTGCCGCGTAGGAATCCATGTACTTCACGATTGCTATCAAAAACACCGATTTGTTTAAGAATGTCCTCCATTTTTTCATCAGCATTAATCATCACTTCACCTGTTTGCAAATAATTTGCAACTACACTTGCTACACGTCTGCCTTGTCCCACAGCATTAACTATTGTCAAAGGACCACTCACACAATCTCCAGCCGCAAATATTCCCTTTTTTGTCGTGGAAAAACTTGCATCATCCACGGCAATAGTTTTCCATTTACTGATTTCTACGCCAAAACTAGATTCCAAAGGAAAATCCATCTCTTGACTTACTGCGGGGATAAGAATGTCGCAAGGCATAGTTATATCCCCATTTTCAATAAGTTTTAATTCACCTTTAGGGCTTGTTTCACTCTTGATAAGCTCATAACGATTCACTGTGAGCGCGCTAATTCTACCATTCTCCTCGATAATTTCATGCACTGCGCTTAAGAATTGAAATTCTACACCCTCTTCACAAGCTTCGTGATATTCCTCACTTGAAGTATTTTTAATAATTGTCGCTTCATCTCTGCGATAGAGCATAATCACGCTTTGCGCACCCAAGCGCACACAGCAGCGCACAACATCCATAGAAGTAAAGCCCCCGCCCACACATACAATTTTTTTACCTGTAAGGTTTGGCAATTTACCAATATGAAATTTTTGAGCAAGATTGACTGAATCCATAAATCTTATCGCAGGCAGATAACCCTCTAATTGAGTATTTTCGTTTTTACATCCAAGCTTCTTACTAGCTCTTGTTCCTACGGCAATAACAAGGGCTGAATGCTTATTCTCTAACTCTATGATATTGCGAGAATCTACGAGAAAATTTGTATGAAAAACAACCCCCAACTCTTTAAGTGAGTCTATATCATGATTATATGCCGTGATTGGCATACGATAATTTGGCACTCCAACTGCCACCTCACCCCCTAACACGGGCAATGCTTCATAAACTTCAACTTTGATTCCGCGTAAAGCCATATAATATGCAGCACTAAGTCCTGCTGGTCCTGCCCCAATCACTCCGACAGATGCAAAAGATTCAAAAGGATTAACAGAAGAATCTGCATTGCTCCCAGAAACGCCAATGTTTGCATAATGATTGGATTCACTATAAGCATAGACATTATTAGGAATAGCATAGCCTTCCCATTTATCTGTTTGTTTAAGGGCAAATTCAGCATCTGCACCTACTCTCTTGAGTTCCATAATGCTGATTGGTTCATCTAAAATAGCTCTACGACAAGCACTTTCACACGGATGCGGACAAACACGACCACACACCTGTGCTAAGGGCATATTGGCTCGTGTGCTAGAGAGCGAATCCATATAACGTATGTCCTTTACTCCCTCTATATACGCTGGAATATCTACTCTTGAAGGACACTCATCTGTACATGGAGCAGTAATTTTAGAGATATAGGCAATATTGCCTATTTGTGTTGTTATAGCACTCTTGTATCGTTGTAATGGCTCAAAGCTATTTTCTTGAGCATGCGCCATATTGTTATATCCTGTATTATTGGCTGCATGGTTGCATTCTGTGTTATCGGAATCTTTTTGAGATTCCATAGAGCGAGAATCATCATAAATAGTCTTGCTTATATCAGAACGTGCAGCACGGTAGCGAACTTGCGGTGAAGTGGGTGTGATATATTCAGTGTTTTGTTTTTGATGCGAGACATTTCGTGGTAGTGCATTATCTGGATTATAGGTATTAAAACCATCGAGTATTTGTGTTAATGCTTGACTAGCTTTTTGGAACTCCTGCATACTACGCTGCAACGATTCTGTATGGTGTCGCTTGGAATTCTTGGCAATGGCTTCTGTAAAAATATGGGGTTTAGATTCTAGAATTTGTAAAATCGGCTTGGGTGTAGTCTTACCAATTTCACATTTTGAGGTAACGCGCATAAGCTCACAAATTTCCCTTAGTTTATCTATATCTGCATGGGTGGCATGTGGGTCATTCTGAATTTTCTCAAGCAATTCATAAAGCACCTTACCACCATATTTCCCGGGCGTGCATCGTCCGCAGGATTGAGAGTAATTTTGGTATTGTTTCGCATAAATTTTTAAGGTTTGTAAAATATCAATATTTTCATCAAAGATGACTATGCCATCCCAGCCCACAAATGCTTTAATGGTTTCAGTTTTTTCTTCTTGCGCCTTGTTGCTAAAGAATTTCACATGTGATAAAGTTTGAGGAAAGTTATTTAAGCTATAAGGAATGTTTGGGTTATCTTTTTTTACCATAATAAAATCCTTGAAAATATTATCTCTTATCAGGTTTTTCTGACTACAATTGTCCAATCTACATGATTAAATTGTAATGAGTTCATCAAAGTGTGTCCTTTTTCCTGAATATAATTGGCACTCTTAGCAACATTTTCATGTTCTCCCTTTTCAAATAAGAATATTCCTACCTCACCGTGTTCTAATTGTGTGTCGATGAGTTCCCCCATTTTGTCATAAAAATTACTTTTTAAATGCCGTAAATCAAATCGTTTCATTGGTTATATCCTCTTTATTATAAACTAGACTAAAAACTCTTTTTTGGCAATTCACAATATCTACTTAAAATGCTTTATCATCAAGCCTGCTCTCTTCTATTCAGAATAAGACACATACCAATACAATTCTTAGCAGAACAATCAAGTCTGTAATTTCACAAGCTATTAAGAAGCGGACAAGCAAACCGTATAAGAGAAATTATCTATCAACCTCCCCTAAAATAATGTTGCTATTTCCAATCATCGTAATGATGTCTGCTAAATAATGACCCGGCATAACTGCTGTCATGCCCTGTAAATGATAAAAACTAGGAGCTTTCACTTTTACTCTGTGCGGATAAGGATTGCCAAGTGAGCTAATAAAAAATCCTAATTCTCCCTTTGGAGATTCGGTAGGAGCATACACTTCTCCCTTTGGAGGTCGCATACCCTGTGTTACTAGCACAAAGTGCTGCATTAAGGAATAGTTTTGTGTCATAATATCTTCTTTTGGGGCAGAAATATATTGAGGTGCATGTGCCATGAGCTGTGTGGAAGTATCGTTATAGAGTTTTATTGCCTGATTGATAATATTGCAAGATTGATAAATTTCTTCAGTATAAAGAATGTAGCGTCCATAACAATCCCCACTATCTGTATAAGGGACGCTAAACTCCACTTCATCATAAATTTCATAGGGCTCTTCCTTTCTAATATCATATTGCACCCCTGAACCACGTAACATAACGCCACTTAGCCCATATTCTTGTGCTTGCTGTTTAGTGATTTTACCTATCCCTTCAAGTCGCATACGCCAAATTCTATTCTTATCTAAAAGTCCCTTAATAAGGTCTGTTGTTTGTATAACTTCCTTTAAACATGCCTGAATATTCTCAAACCAATTATTTGGAATATCAAGAGGAACACCGCCTATGCGAATAGAATTATGCGTAAGTCTTGCCCCACAATAATCTTCAATCATATCCAATACATATTCCCTGCCCTTAAAAGCATACAAAAACACACTCATTGCACCAACATCAAGGGCATGGGTCGCTATAAAAAGCAAATGGGAAGCCAAACGATTGAGTTCTAAAATAATTGTGCGAATAATTTTAGCTCTGCGCGGCACTTCTATACCTAGCAGCGTTTCTACTCCATAAGCAAACGCATGATTATTGCTGCTTGCTGCTGTATAATCCATACGGTCTGTTGTGGGCATAAATTCATTATAGATCATATTTTCTGCGAGTTTCTCTACTCCTCTGTGCAAATAACCAATATCTGCAATCGCGCGCGTAACCATTTCACCATCAAGTTCTAAAATTAATCGTAATTGTCCATGCGCACTGGGATGTTGTGGTCCTAGATTCACAACCATCTTGTTGTCATCTTGCTCAAAAAGAACATTTTCAAATTGTGTTTGTAGTTTATTAAAATATTGTGCCATAGCTACCTCACATTCTCTTATCAAGAATTTTGGGATTCTCTGTAGGAAATTTCTTAAGAATAGGCGGCTTATTGACTTCTTGATAAGTAACCTTATGAATTGAATCGCTAGGTTTTTCACCCCGTGCTACTTCTTTACCAATGCGCCCAAAGTTTATACTGTCATTTCTATCGATTCGCGCACTATCTCTTTGCTCTGGTCCTACAATGTCGCGATATTCTCTCCCAAAAATCTTATCAACTTCATACCATGATGCAAACTCATCGCCTTTAAGCGGATAAGATTTAAGAAGGGGATAACCTATCCAATCAGTAGGCATAAGAATACGTTTGAGGAATGGATGATTGTCGAACTTGATTCCAAACATGTCATAGCACTCTCGCTCACTCCAATTCGCTGCAGGAAAGATGTTGCTCACAGAGGGCATAGACTCATTTTCGCTAATTTGACATTTAACCCTTAACCTACGGCGATTTTTGTGCGACTTTTCATGAGAGGTGAGCTGATAAAATAACTCAAAAGAATTATCAATCGCAAGATTATCAATCGCACTCATTTCGGACATAATGTTATAATGAAGGGATTTAAGAATCTCTAATGCTTTTGGAACAAAATCTTTTTTGACATAAAACACCGCTTGTCCTATTTCCACATAGCTTTTAAGAATCTCGATTTGTTGTGTCAAAGCTTCTTCTATAATACGAAATTCACTTTGTATTGTTGGAATCTTTGGCGTAAGAATGGGCTGATAGAATCTATCTGTATGATAAACTTTTTTTTGTATATCTTTTTTTGGTTGATTTTTTCGTATCATCTACTCTTCCTTCATAATCATGCTATTTCCTTAACTACTTCAAGGTCATTTTTAATACCAAACTTGCAAATAGTTTGCAATACATAATGCTCTATGCTCTGAGAAATCAAAAAAAATATTTATACCAAACGTTTGGTTATGGTGTCAGATACAGCCTTTTGAGAGCGAATTTTTTGTTGTAATACCATCATAGCGTATTGTAATGTTTCTGGTCTAGGTGCGCAACCTGGTAGATAAATATCTACAGGTATGATTCTATCGACACCCTGCACAGTTGCATAGGTATTAAACATACCTCCTGTATTAGCGCAGCTTCCCATAGAAACCACCCATTTTGGTTCAGGCATTTGGTCATAAAGTCTCCGAGTAAATTCGGCATGCTTTTTGGTGAGTGTGCCAGCAATTATCATAACATCGCTTTGCCTTGGGCTAGCTCGAAAAATGATACCAAATCTATCAAAATCAAACCTTGCTCCACCCGTTGCCATCATCTCAATAGCACAACATGCAAGCCCGTAAGTAAGTGGCCAAAGAGAATTGCTCCTTCCCCAATTAAGAATCTTGTCCACAGTGCTTAATGCAACGGGCATGCCTCTAGCACTCAAATAATCTACTTGATGCTTTGCCATACTAAAGCCCCCCTTTTCCATGCAAACAAGAATCCAACTGCTAGCAAACCGATAAAAACGAGCATTTCAAAAAAACCCAATAATCCCAAATGACGATACTCTAAAGCCCACGGAATCATAAAAATAATTTCCACGTCAAAAAGCACAAACAGTACTGCAATGATATAAAATTGGTGAGAAATTTTATTTGCCTGTTTGATAGGAATAGGTCCGCATTCATAAGGGGCATTTTTGAGTTTATCTCCCCTTTTTTGTGCTAATTTCCTAGAAATTAATCGTTGTAAAAAAAAAGTTGCTTGAAAAGCAATAATGGTAAGAGCAAACATAACAAATGCCCCAAAATATGGGTGGGTCAAAGTTGTATTATCCATTATTCTTCCTTAAATTCATTTATTGTTAAATGTCATACATTCAATTAAAGACCAAAAAGCTTCTCATCTTAGAATAAACTTGATACTTTAGGTTAGATTTTAAATTTTATTTAATAAAGAATCAATAAAATGCAAAAAGAATAGATTTTTATTTTCTCATAAGTTACCATTTGTTATGATTAAGTCATAA
>NZ_NXLP01000047.1:0-9260 GCF_003364125.1 Helicobacter sp. MIT 14-3879 | reverse complement strand
TATCCCAAACACAAAAGATTCTTGAGATTTTGGAGCAAAAAATCACCTATCTTAAAGAAAACACTAACAATGCAAGACGTTAGCCGAAGTCTCTCTGAACCCTCAAACTTGCCATTACTAAAGGCTTTAGCCGAAGTATCTTAAAGATTCCATAATGAGAGATTCTTCAGCCTTGCTACGCAAAGCTTTAAGAATGACAATTTAATTTATCCTCTTTAAAATGTGTTACCTTTCATTGCTTAAGGCTTTAGCCGAAGTATCTCTCTTTGCAAATGTAAGTAAAATCGATTGTGTAAGCAAAGCGAAGAATCTAACAAAGAATCTCTACAAGATTCTAAAGCTTTACTAAAACTCTTAAAAGCGTTAGCTAAAGTATCTCTAATAGAATCTTTTAAGATGCTACACTTAGCCTAATTTGAAAATTTTATTAAAGCTTTAAGATTCTTTAGCTTGTTAGAATCTAGCAGAAGAGATTCTATGGATTCTTCACTTGCTAAAGCAAGTTCAGAATGACAATCCCCCATTGTCGTGTTGAGGGAAAGTAAAACACCTCTTAGAATCAATGAGAGATTCTTCAGCCTTGTTACGCAAAGCTTCAGAATGACAATCCCCATTAGCCTATTCTTGTGAATAGAAAAAAGGGTCTTGATATGGCAAATGGATTGCTTAAGAATGACAATTCATTATGTTATCCTCAATCTCATTGCCAAACAAACTAAAATCGGCTTAAGAATGACAATTCATTATGTTATCCTGAAGTCAAAATAGCATCGGAAATATGGTTTGAGTGTTTTAGACTTAAAAATATGATAAAACAAGAAATTCAAACAATAAAAAGGCTATTGAGTTTCTGTTTTAGATTTATTGAAAAGTAATATACCGATATTATTTTGCTACCAGCAATTTTAGGATTTGTTTTAGACTTAGCTACCAGCAATTTTAGGATTTGTTTTAGACTTAAAAATATGATAAACCCTGTAAATCAAATCTTGCCTTACCTTTGGATTTGGTTGTGGATTTGACTAAGCCCTCTTTATAAATCTTAAAATCCCTTTATACTCAAATACAAATCTTTAAAAAGAACACTTAATAAAACTCTTTATAAATCTTAAAGTCCCTTTATGCTCAAATTTGAGAATATGGCATACATATTTTTTCTTTGCTCTTTAAAAACCTTAAAATCCCTTTATACTCAAATCATTTAATAGCTTAGATGCTTAAATTTTTATAAATCTTAAGTCCTGCTTATTTGCTGCTTAATGTAGCATAGTTTAAATGCTGTGAGTATTATAATTTGACCTTGTAGCTTAATGCTACTTGAAGTGGCGCATAGATTGCTCCATTCTCACCACTTAAAGCTTTTATACTCCACGAAAAGAGAGTGATTTGCGCTCCTAATTCAATTCTTTGATAAGTGTCTATATCAAATGAAAGCCCAACTCGAGCATTGATAGGGATTTCTCCATACAAACGGGGATTTACCAAAGCTTGAAAACGACTTCCTAAACCAAGATAGAATCCAAAGGCTCTATCATCAATCTTTACGAAATTACTCAAAAAATCAATTGCAAGATTAATTTCCGCTGTTTGAAATGCACTAGTATATCCCACACCCACCAACCATCTAAGACCCAAATAATCATTTGCAAAATGTTGTGTGCCAAAGTGTATCCCTGCATAAATATGCCGCTCATTATTACCGCGAAAAATACTGCTTGACTTGACACTCGGAGTATCTTTTGTGGCAGATTCAAATTGCCCTATATCTGCACCCACATCAATGCCCACAAATGCCTTGGCGTTTATACTTGTTGTGATACAAGCACTTAGTATTGCAATTAATAAAAGTTTTTTCATCATATTGCTCCGATTTTGCTTGTTGTAAAATTGGCTGAAATTATAGCATTGTTTTAAGAAATAATTAAGAAAAACTGCAGAATCTGTGTGAAAAAATAAAGTTTTTTAAGAGATTGTTTTGACGCTATCTTTGAAATAATTAAGAGAAATTGCAGAATCTATGTGATACTTTTGTTTTAACAATGAATAAAAGCTAGAATCTTAAGCTTTAAGTGAGTTAAGATTCTAATGATTTTATATCAAGTTTGATAAAAATACACAATAAATCCTACAAAAATAACAAAGGCAAGTAAAAAACAACAAAGGCAAATAAATGTGCTTATAAAATGTGCTTAAGAGGTAGTTTGTCCTAAAATGTGGCAAAAACACAAAAGCCAAAAGTAAGAATTTAAGCACATTGATAAAAGCGAAATTTTGCACAAAGGTAGTAATATCATTGTAAAAATGCACTCAAAACACACTTTTATCAATGCCATATCTTAGTTCATTTAGTAGTAATATCATCATAAAATGCACTCAAAACGCAATAGCCCCAAGCATAGCCTGTATGCTACAAGCAAGGAAGATAGAATCTTCCACTAGTATTGTAAAGATTTAAGTATGCAAAGACTTAAGTATTACAAAATTAAGTATGCCAAAGATTTAAGTGTGTAAAGATTAAATATGCAAAGATTAAGTGTGATTTGCAAAGATAAAAGACAAGATTCTATTAAATCAATATCCTTGAGGGCAGCAAACAAAAGTAATACAAAACATATTCATAATTTCTCCTTTGAATGCCATTAAAGCAATCTTTCTTTTGTGCGTTCTTTGATTTTCATCATAAGCAGCATTAATGCAACACTCACAAAAGGCACAATCAGCAAGTAATAACTTGGAGTTAGTCAAGATTAGCAAGATTAGATAATAGAGCTTATAAATCAAGATAATACATTGCAAAGGCAGTAAATTCAATGCTTGTAAATTGTTCATTATAGATTCAGATAATAAGATAACACATTGTAAAGACGGTAAATGAAGATTATTTTATGTAAATAATAGTTATGTAAATGATAGCTTAGATTTAGCCACTTTTCAGAAAAATGTGCTAGGCTAATGGGGATTGTCATTCTTAAGGTTTAAAGCCTCAATTTGCTTTGTCATTCTTAAAGCTTTGCGTAGCAAGGCTGAAGAATCCCAAAACAAGCTTATAGTTTATTGTCATTCTTAAGGTTTAAAGCCTCAATTTGCTTTGTCATTCTTAAAGCTTTAAGCGTAGCGAAAGTGAAGAATCTATAAGAATCTCTTCTACTAGATTCTAAAAAGAGCAAAGAAACTAAAGCTTTAATAAAACTTTCAAATTGGGCTAATTATAGAATCTTAAAAGATTCTATTAGAGATACTTCGGGCTTTGCCCAAAGTAATGACAAAGGAGGATATTTTGTTTCCTCGCACAATCCCTAAGAATTTTGCTCATACTTTCAAATAGGATAAACTAGATTCACAAGAATAGGATAAGGGGGTTGTCATTCTGAAGTCTTGCGTAGCAAGGCTGAAGAATCTCTTATGTTGGATTCTAAAGAAGCTAACAAATCTTAAAGTTTTTTATTAGAGATACTTCGGCTAACGCCTTAAGTAATGTAATGAAAAAGCTGGGGTGTTTTTACAAAACAAAGCTTAATGATTAAGCCACTTTTAAGAAAAATACAATAAGAAAGCCTAAAGCCCTAGTAGATTCTAAAGATACTAGATTAATTAAGCCTATTAATACATTGCAAAGGCAGTAAATTCAATGCTTGTAAATTGTTCATTATAGATTCAGATAATAAGATAACACATTGTAAAAGCAGCAAATAGGCTTATTAATGTAAATGATAGTTATGTAAATGATAGCCTCATCTCTCTTATATCTGCGACTAAAACCCTGATTCTAGCCTGTATTCTTTCATTATTTCCTTTTAAGCTCTTATTTCAACCTTATTTAAAAAGCCTATTTCAACCCTCTTATTTAAGAGGCGGATATTTAGCCTTGCTCTTTTTAGAATCACAAGTTTTTTTAGAATCAATAGTTTTTTGGAATCTAGTTCTTTTTAATCCCCTAGCTATTTTAGAATCCCAAGCTCTTTTTAGAATCCATAATTCTTTGAGAATCGCCAACTCTTTTAAAAATCCCAAAGCATTTAGAATCCCCATAAGCCCCATTTTTGTTGGTTAGCAGCCCAAACTTTTTTTAGAATCCATAGTTTTTAGAATCCCCATAGCTACGACCTCGCCGCTCTCCTCATCTCTCTTATATCTGCGACTAAACCCTGATTCTAGCCTGTATTCTTTCATTATTTCCTTTTAAGCTCTTATTTCAACCTTATTTAAAAAGCCTATTTCAACCCTCTTATTTAAAAAGCTGGGAATGCGTGCCAAGCCTTATGAGCTTAAGCTCGGCTTGATTATAAATCTTATAAATCACAAGCTTATCGCTCCCTATGTGAAACTCCCTAAAGCCTAGCCATTCACCCTTTAGCTCGTGCTCCCTTGCCTCCTCTGGCAGAGGCTTACCCTCGCAAAGCAAAGAGAGATATTTGGCAAGACGCTCAAATTCACTATCGTTTAAAGTTCTCTTAGCAAAATCTTTAATAAAGCTTTTTTCTCTCTTAAGCCTCAACATTCTCTTGCCTTTTCATTGCTTCATATTCTTTAATAAGCTCCTCTAAGGTAAATTCCTCCATATTTTCATCATTCTCCGCATTTCTCATTGCTTGTAGTGTCTCTTCATTGGGAATCTTTGCTTTAAGCTCAAAGGGGATTCTACTCTCACGCACCACCGCTTTAGCAAAGATATTAAAAGCAGAGCTAAGATTTAAGCCCAGCTGATGAATGACATTCTCAAATTCTTGCTTATCTTTTTTATCCATTCTAAAAGTTACATTAATCATTTTATTAGCCATTGCTTGCTCCTTACAATAAATTTACTGCATTTTACCATAATTTCATTGTTATTTCTATTTTGATGAGTGATATTGCGGATAAGGATTCTGGTGCAAATACTCCAATAAAGCTAATAAAGCTCCCCCTGTCTCTTGAGTTTGCGTAGCAAGCGAAATATCTCTAAAACTCTCTTGCAATTTTTAAATAAGGAGGCTTAATATTTTTATCTCATTTTTTATTAAAGAGTGCGTTTTTTACATTAATTATAAATTTGCCAAAGAATGCCTTTAGATTAATTATAAATTCGCTTGTGTTGCCACCATTTTTATCTAAAATTCCTATCTTTTTTCACAAGAAAATTCACAGCCACCAACAATTCCCAATGCCACTATCTCAAATTATTCTTGTTATAAATAACATTATTCTAAAACTTGCAAACTATCATTATCAGAGGATTCTCCTCATTTAGAATTATGCTTGAAAAAGTAATCAACACGCCCATAATCCCCTAAAAAATGGCAAGGGAAATCGACAAAAAAGGGAGGGTCTCTAGCTTAATTTGTGGATATTTCATTTGACATTTTAGAAATCAACAAAAAGAGGGGTCTCTAGCGGTTTTATCCACATTAATCACATCATATATCATACTTAGGGTATTTCTCTAGCAAAAGGGTGCATAGGAATGCTTTATAGCATTTCATATCTTTTATAGTCTAAATTAACAAACTAACACACTCTTTTTAGGGATTTTACAATATAATTTTTGATAAAGAAAAAAATCTGTTATAACAAGACTTAATATTATTGAATTATGTTAGGTTTTATTTTGCATTGTGTGATGATATTTTGTAATTTTTAATAAATAGTTTTAATTAACAGAGATATTACAAAAACTTGAAATATCAAATTTAAATTTTAAAATTAATCAAACAAATATTTTTCTTACAATTCTATACTATTCTACTTTTCTAAAGAATTTATCATTTTAATAATTTTAATAACAAAAATTACCATTTATTAGACATAGATTTAAAACTAAATATAAGTGTATGTAGCAATGTAGGGTTATAAAAAAGTAACAAATAAAATAGTAGTATTTGATACAAAAATTAAAACCATACTTTTATTTTCTTAACAAAAACTTGACATATTAAAGTTTATAAATTTAAAATTGAATCTCTTAGTATTAAGGAGAATTTATGGATTTAAGGAGAACTTATGGAAAAATATACAGAGATAGCAAAAAAATGGATTGCAAGTTTTGAAGTAGCATTAAATAATAATGATATTGAAGGCATATTATCGCTATTTCAAGAAGAATGTTATTGGCGTGATTTAATAAGCTTTACTTGGAATATTAAGACATTTGAAGGTAAAGGTCAAATCAAAGATATGCTTGTAGCACAACTAGCCGATACAAAAGCACGTAATTTCATTATACAAGAAGTAGGAAATGAAAATAATGGGATTATCGAAGTATTTTTCTTCTTTGAGACATTACTTGCAAGAGGTAGAGGGATATTAAGACTTAAAGGTGGATTATGTTGGACTATACTTACTACTTCTTATGAATTAATTGGCTTTGAAGAAAAGAAAAACAAAAGACGTGTTATGGGTGCAGAACACGGTATTGATAAAAATCGCTTAACTTGGCTTGAAAAAAAGCAAAAAGAAGAATCTGAGCTTGGTTATACAAAACAACCTTATGTTTTAATTATTGGTGGAGGACAAGGAGGTATAGCACTTGGTGCAAGACTTAAACGACTTGGAGTACCAACACTTATATGTGATAAACAAGAAAGAGCAGGTGACCAGTGGCGAAATCGCTATAAATCTTTATGCTTGCATGACCCTATTTGGTATGACCATTTACCTTATTTGCCATTTCCAGATGATTGGCCTGTGTTTTCACCAAAGGATAAAATTGCAGATTGGCTGGAATGTTATGTGAAAATTATGGAACTAAATTATTGGAGTAACGCAGAAGTTACTAAAGCAAATTTTGATGAAAAATCAAAAATTTGGGAAGTAAAGGTTAATAAAGATGGTAAAGAAATTACACTTAAACCTACTCAATTAGTCTTTGCTCTTGGTATGTCTGGCGTCCCAAATGTCCCAAAACTTGAAGGTGCAGAGCTATTTAAAGGAGAGCAACAACATTCAAGTGAACACAAAGGACCCGAACAATATAAAGGTAAAAATGTCATAGTGCTTGGAGCAAATAACTCCGCACATGATATTTGTGCTGCATTATGGGAAAATGATGCAAAAGTTACTATGATACAACGTAGCTCTACACACATTGTGCGTTCAAATTCATTAATGGAAATTGTGCTTGGTGGGCTTTATTCCGAAGAAGCTGTAGAAAGTGGTATCACAACACAAAAAGCAGATTTAATCTTTGCATCTATTCCCTTTAAAGTAATGCCTCACTTGCATAAAGAATTATTTGATGAAATAAGAAAAAGAGATAAGGAATTCTATGATAAGCTTGAAAAAAGAGGTTTCTTACTAGATTTTGGTGATGATGATTCTGGGCTTTTTTTAAAGTATTTGCGTAGGGCTTCGGGTTATTATATTGATGTAGGGGCAAGTGAGTTAATTGCAAATGGTGATATTAACCTTGAGAGAGGTAATATAGCTAAAATAAAGGAAAATAGCGTTGTACTTGATAATGGAAAAGAGTTACCAGCAGATTTAATTGTTTATGCTACTGGCTTTAGCTCAATGAATTTTTGGGTAGAAAAAATAGTATCCAAAGAAATGGCAGATAAAGTAGGTAAAGTATGGGGACTTGGCTCAAACACAACCAAAGATCCCGGTCCTTGGGAGGGTGAATTAAGAAACATGTGGAAACCCACACAACAAGAAAATCTTTGGTTTCACGGTGGGAATTTACATCAATCAAGACATTATTCCCTTTATCTTTCTTTGCAACTTAAGGCTCGCTATGAAGGTTTAAAGACACAAGTTTATGGATTACAAGAGGTCTATCATTTATTTTAATGGGGTTTAAGATGATGAAGCCATTGCTAAAGTATTATGTAGTTTATAGAAAAGCATTGCTATATATTTAAACAAATATAGTTTTAATGTTATGCTTTCAAACAAGGATTCTTAAAAATGGTAATAACATAGATGAAAGATAGAATAATATGATTTCTAGCTAATGCAAAATGGGCAAATACGGGGGTTTAATAAAGAGAGGCGTTGAAAAGATTTTATTTATGGGTAGGCAAAAATTAATAGATGTCGCACCTTTAGTAATTATCTAAAGGTGCGGGTCATATGACAAAATAAACTAATAATTTGGTTATTGAAAAATTGTATTATGATAAGGAGAAAATTATGACAAATAAAGTAGTAATGATTACAGGTGCAGCACAAGGTATAGGGAAGGCAATTGCTATGCGTTTAGCACGAGATGGTTTTGATATAGCAATTGCTGATATAAATTTAGAATTAGCTAAAGAAAGTGCAAAAGAAGTATCACAAAATTATGGCACGAAAGTGTTAGCTTTACCTATTGATGTGGGAAATAGAGATGATGTTTTTCGTGCAGTTAATGAAGCTAAAAATTATTTTGGTGATTTTAATGTTATGATAAATAATGCGGCAATTGGACCT
Organism: Helicobacter sp. MIT 14-3879; assembly: GCF_003364125.1. Lineage (NCBI taxonomy): Bacteria > Pseudomonadati > Campylobacterota > Epsilonproteobacteria > Campylobacterales > Helicobacteraceae > Helicobacter > Helicobacter sp. MIT 14-3879. Next base: position 875 of record NZ_NXLP01000047.1, on the reverse strand, counting down.
GTTACACCTATTGAAGATATTACTTTTGAGATTTATCGCAAAACTTTTGATATTAATGTTGGCGGTGTATTATGGGGGATTCAAGCGGCTACAAAAGCATTTAAAGAATTAGGACATGGTGGCAAGATTATTAGCGCATCTTCACAAGCAGGGCAAGTAGGCAATCCAGAACTTGCTATTTATGGAGGGACAAAATTTGCAGTTCGTGGTATTACACAAACTGCGGCTAAGGACTTGGCTCATCTTGGAATAACTGTAAATGCCTACTGTCCGGGTATTGTAAAAACACCAATGATGTTTAAAATAGCACAAGATGTCGCTGATGCAGCAGGAAAGCCACTTGAATGGGGAATGGAACAATATGCTAAACATATTACACTTAAAAGATTAAGTGAGCCAGAAGATGTTGCCAATGCAGTAGCATTTTTGGCGAGTTCTGATTCTGATTATATGACAGGACAAGCTATTATTATTGATGGTGGTATGGTGTTTAATTAAGATTTTTTACTTAATTTTAATTTTGTCGATACACACTATATTACTTTAAGATAACAAGTAATTAGGTTTGTAGTTTCGCTTATACAACCCTTCTTTATATTATGAGAATTTTTTGATTTTATCAAAAAATTCTCCAACTATTTGTAAAGATATTTTACCCTCTTTTGTTAATTTCTTATAATTTAATTTTTTGCTTCTCAAAACTCTAACAAAACCTACTATAATACTTCTATTATTTGCTAAAAATATTTAATATTTTAGGATATTTAGCTAATTCTTCAAAAAATCCTTGAGGTTCTATGAAAGCTCCAAGCGGTGCATTCCAAGTAACACTAAACATTACTTTCTTGCCCTGACACAAGCCACCACTACCATAT
>NZ_NXLP01000167.1:0-960 GCF_003364125.1 Helicobacter sp. MIT 14-3879 | reverse complement strand
TTCATTTCCTCCCATCTTCTAGCACCCTAACTTCTTTGCTAGATTCTATCTCTAGCACTACATAAGGTAAGCCCTGCTTATTGAGTTCTTCCATAAAGGGGTCGGGGTCATTTTGCTCCATATTCCAAACTCCCGCACCTTGAAATTCAGCCTTTAGTGAGAATTTTACTAAAAATGCTTTTTTGTAATCCATAATCTTTTGCCCCCCCCAATCAAATAAATAAATTTATCATAAAAACACTTTTTATAATCCATAATCACACAAGCTCACCCCTACATAAGCAAAACACAAAAGTATTAAATTTATTAAAACTTTTATATGGTGTATTTTAACCTTTATTCTTAAGCTTAAGAGTTTTTAATAAGATTCTATCTTAAAACTTGCTTTTTATTTATCTATTCTGCTTTAAAAGACTGCTTTAAATTAAAGCAGATAAAGCCCTCTCCTGTAATAGTAGAGTATCTATCCTCCTTAAAAAAGATGACTTTAAATGAGTTAGCATCGTGCTTGAAATTTTCTCTATCTATCCTTATTTAAAAACTATTTCAAATATGTTTAGCTCATATATTTCTAAAAGTTTATTAGTCTATCCTTATTAACAAGCTATTTCAAATGCGTTAAAGAAAGTTATCTCCTCTACTTATCATTTTCTTTAATTTCTGCCACTAACTATTCATAACCTTACTAAACCTCGCTAAATCTTGCCTAAAGCCTTATCTAACCTTATTTTCCATTCTTAAACTACTCCTAAATTATTTCTAAATCTTATTTTCTACTCCTAAACTACATCTAAAACCCTATCTAAGTTTTATCTAAATCATTTCTAAATCTTATCTAAATCTTATTTAAGCCTTATCTAAACCATTCATAACCCTTGCCTATATGCCTAAATTTCATTTACTCCTTGCTATCATCATTTGCTAAAGCTATTCTCCTAATATCATTTGCTCTATTTCTTT
>NZ_NXLP01000166.1:0-961 GCF_003364125.1 Helicobacter sp. MIT 14-3879 | reverse complement strand
CAAGGCAATAGCCTAGAGTTACTCCAAATAATTCCAAATGATAGCATTGATTTAATCTTTGCTGACCCGCCTTATTTTATGCGTGTAGAGGGAGTTTTGCAAAGACCAGAGGGGAGTGATTTTAGCGGTTGTGATGATAGTTGGGATAATGCTTTTATCGATAATGCAGATTATGTGGCTTTTAGTAGGCAATGGCTTAAAGAATGCCATAGAATCTTAAAGCAAAATGGGAGCATTTGGGTGATTGGCTCAATGCAGTGTATTTATAGCATTGGTGGGGTGATGCAAGAGCTTGGCTTTTGGCTTATTAATGATGTGATTTGGCATAAGAGCAACCCCACGCCTAATTTCAATGGCACAAGGCTAAATAATTCCCACGAAACACTCATTTGGGCGACAAAAAGTAAGAAATCAAAATACACCTTTAATTACAAGAGTGCAAAGGAGCTAAATTGTGAGATTATTGACTTTGAAAAGGGGGTAAGAAAGCAGCTAGGCAGTGTGTGGAGAATGAGTGTGTGTAGTGGCAATGAGCGACTAAAAGATTCTAATGGCAAGAAGCTACACAATACCCAAAAACCTCTCTCTCTGCTCTATCGCATACTTGCCATTAGCTCTAAAATGGGCGATATTGTGCTTGACCCCTTTGGTGGCACGATGACAACCGCAGTAGCAGCAAAGATTCTAGGTAGAGATTATATTATGCTAGAGCAAAATGAAGTGTATATTGAGTATGGCAGGCAGAGGCTAGATTCTGTGCTATTTGAAGATAGCCCCATTGCAAGAGCAGAATTTGATAAGAAGCCCTTAAGGGTAAGCTTAAGAGAGATGATTAAAGCGGGGTTTTTATCTCTAGGAGAGCAACTCCACCTTAAAAATACCGCATTTCAAGCCTATCTCACAAGCGAGGGTAAGCTAGAATTTCAAGGACAAATTTATGATATACACACTCTTGCAGCCC
>NZ_NXLP01000046.1:0-9318 GCF_003364125.1 Helicobacter sp. MIT 14-3879 | reverse complement strand
AAATAGAGGAACATTCTGTGATTTATTAAAAGCTTCTTATGCTACCTCTTCTGGTCCGGGAAACAAAAGCATTCCTTTAGCTTCAACAGGAACTATTGAATTTTAATTATTAGATTCTAGCTAGCTGGAATCTAATTTATATTTTTTAAGATTTTAATATCTCATTTAATTCATATTCACTGATAATTTTTATATTCAATTCTCTTGCTTTTGATAGTTTGCTTCCTGCATTTTCACCATAAACTAACATTGTAGTTTTTTTACCCACATTTGATGATATACTTGCTCCTAAAGCCTCTAATTCCTTTGATATTATATCTCTACTTTTACTCATAGTGCCTGTTAAAACTATTACTTCATTTAATAATAATTTGGATTCTACATTTAAATCTTTTTTTATATTTATAATTTGAAGAAGGGAAGTAATAAATTCTTTATTTGTTTGCATAAATAAAACTAGAGATTTTGCCATTTCTTCTCCTATGCCATCTATTGTAATAAGCTCTTCAAAACTAACCTCAAAAATTCTCTCACCAAAAATATTAACTAACTTTTTACTACTCCCCTCTCCAATATGCTCAATTCCAAGTGCATTTATAAATCTCCATAAAGATGTGTTTTTGCTACTATTGATTGCATTTAATAAATTATTAATTTTTTTATTTTGCCAACTTTCAATTCCCTCTAAATCTTCATATTTAAGACTATAAATATCTAAAATATTATTTATTAATTTATTCTCAAATAGAAACTCAACTATTCTATCTCCCATACCTACAATATTCATTGCCTTTTTAGAACAAAAATGAATAATTGAATTTATCACCCTACCCTTACAATTTAGATTCTGACATTTAATTAAAATATTTTCTATTAATAACTCACTATTACATATAGGACAATGTGTAGGTTTAGAGATGATAATCTCACCCCCATTTCTTAGCTCAACTAAAGGCTTAATAATTTTTGGTATCACATCTCCGCTACGAATTATAAGGACATTATCATTTATTCTAATATCTTTTTTTTCTATTTCATCAAAATTATGCAAAGTAGCCCTGCTTATTTTAGCTCCATCAATATGTATACCTTCAAGTTCTGCTACAGGCGTTATTAAACCACTTCTTCCAACCTGAAAAGTAACGCTTAAAATTTTTGTTTGTTTTTCTATCGCAGGAAATTTATAAGCAACAGCAAAACGAGGATTTTTAATTGTATATCCAATAGAATCTTGTAATTCTACACTATCTAGCCTAATTACCATACCATCAAGCATAATAGGGTAATCATCCCTTAAAGAAACTAGCTTTTTATAAAAAACCTCTATTTCATCTATATTTTTACAAATAGCACTTAATTTTGTATCAATAAATCCAAAGCTTTTAATTATGTCTAGTCTCTCAAAGAAACTATTGTTTTTTATATTACAAAAACCAAATCCCCAAGGGATAAATTTTAATCTACGCTCTTTAGTGATAGTAGAATCTAGTTGTCTTAAACTTCCGGCGGCAGCATTTCTAGGATTTGCAAAAATACTTTCTCCTTTTTGCAAACGCTTTTTATTAATGCTATCAAAAGTATCTCTTTGTATAACTACCTCACCTCTAATTTCAATTTTATCGTTATATGGGATACTTAAAGGAATTGATTTAATAGCTTTTGCATTATGTAAAACCTGCTCCCCAATATTACCATCACCCCTTGTAGCAGCAGAAATTAATTTACCATTTTCATAAAGTAAATTAAGGCTTGCTCCATCAAATTTAGCATCACACATAAATATTGCACTAAAATTAGTATTTTTATAAATTCTATTTATCCAATTATTTAATTCATTATTATTAAATACATCTTCTAAACTCCACATTTTTTCAATATGTTGACTCTTTTCAAAACTATCAATTACTACATCACCCACTCTTTGTGTGGGTGATGTAGAATCTATCTTATTTGGATTTGCTTTCTCAAACTCTAATACTAAATTATATGTTTTATCATACTCATCATCACTTGCTATTGGTTCATCTAATACATAATAATGATATGCCATTTTTTTTAAAATTGAGACTTTTTGTATATATGTTTCATAATCAATCATTATAAATTCTCTTTAATTTTAAAGTTTTAAATTATATAATACTAAAATTTTTTACTTAAGGAATATAAGTTGCTAAAAAATATAGTTAAATCTTCAGAATTACATTTAATGAATGAGGTGCAATTCTTATGTTTTTTACTTGAAGAAAAAGGCGAACTATATGCTACAAATGTTTTTAAGGTTCGTGAAGTTGTCCATTATACAGATGTACTTACTAAAACAGAGGGTGAAGATAATGATGTTGTGCTTGGATTTATAACAATGAGAGGAGAATCTATACCTTTACTTGATCTAAGAAGATGGTTGTTTTTTGACCCAAATAACGCATTAGTAGATTTAAGAGAATATTCAATAGATTCTTCTAAATACTTAATTATTATTTGTGATTTTAGTGGATATACAGTTGGGCTTAGAATTCATTCTGTTAAAAGAATAATTCAAAGAAATTGGGACGAAGTAGTTACAGGGACTGAATATGGCTTCCAAAAAAATGGCAAAGTAATAGCTACTACTAAATTTGATGATGGTAAGATTGTTCAAGTATTAGATGTAGAAAAAATGTTAGGGGAAATTTTCCCTATGGTAAATAACTATGAAACACTAAATTTACAAACTTTAGAGAAAATAAAAAGTAATAAAATAATTCTTCTAGCTGAAGATAGCAAGCCTGTTGCAAAGTCTATGCAGATAATTTTAGAAAAACTAGGATTAAGATATTATTCATTTCCAAATGGAAAAGAATTATTACAATATCTAAAAACAGAAAATGATATTAAAAGCATTGGAGCTATAATAACAGACTTAGAAATGCCTATTATTTCTGGCTTTGAGGTATTAAAGCAAGTAAAAGAAAATGATACTTTTAATCATATTCCTGTAATTGTTAATACTTCAATGAGTAGTGAATCTAATATCTCACTAGCAAAATCATTAAAGGCAGATGTCTTTTTAACAAAACTAAAACCAGCAGAACTAGAATATGAATTAAGAAGACTATTAGAAGGAAAATAATATTATGTTAAGAACACATTTATGTGCTGAATTAAACCAAGGTGATATAGGCAAAGAAGTCAAACTTTGTGGATGGTGTAATACATATAGAGACCACGGAGGAATAATTTTTATAGACTTAAGGGATAAGAGCGGAATTATACAGTTAGTTTTTGACCCAAATTCTAGTGCTTATAAAGAAGCAAGTCATATTCGAGATGAATATGTTTTGATAATTAGAGGAATTGTAAGAGAGAGAGGAGAAGGGTTAGAAAACCCAAAATTAAAAACAGGAAAAATTGAAGTTGTAGTAAATGATTTAATAATTGAAAATAATAGTAAAACCCCTCCAATAACTATAGGTGCTGATAATACTAATGAAGAATTAAAACTAAAATATAGATATTTAGATTTACGCTCAAATAAAGCTTATGAGATTTTTAAGCTTAGGTCTAAAGTTGCAATAGAGGTTAGAAATTGTTTAAATAAACTAGGATTCTTAGAGGTTGAAACACCTATTTTAACCAAAGCTACTCCAGAGGGAGCTAGAGATTTTTTAGTGCCAAGCAGAATATATAATGGAGAATTTTTTGCACTACCTCAAAGCCCACAATTATTTAAACAACTTCTTATGATGAGTGGATTTGATAGATATTTTCAAATTGCAAAATGTTTTAGAGATGAAGATTTGAGAGCAGATAGACAGCCTGAATTCACACAAATTGATATTGAAATGAGCTTTTGTGATGATAATGATATTATTAATGTTGCAGAGATACTTATAAAAGATATTTTTAAAGTATGTGGTTATGATATAAAACCTCCATTTAGGCGTATGACATATAATGAGGCAATGGAAAAATATGGAAGTGATAAACCAGATTTAAGGTTTAATCTTCCTATGTGTGATGTTGGGGAATTTTTTATAGAATCTAGCAATGAAATTTTTAAAAATATAGCTAATAATTTAAGATTAAATCGTTTTAAAGCATTAAAGATTCCACAAGGTGATAGTGTGTTTAGTAGAAAAATACTAAGTGAGTGTGAAGAGTTTGTAAAAAAATTTGGAGCAAAAGGTTTAGCTTATATTCAAGTGAGGGATAATGAATTAAAGGGTCCTATTGTAAAATTTATAGAAGAATCTAAAATAGAGAGTTTTAAAGAAAAGCTAAATTTAATAAATGGTGATTTAGTTTTCTTTGGTGCTGGTGAAAAAAATGTTGTTTTAGATTATATGGGAAGGCTTAGATTAAGAGTTGCAGAAATTATGAATTTAGTAGCAAAAGATGAGCTTAATTTATTATGGGTAGTTGATTTTCCTATGTTTGAATTTAGTGATAATAGATACTATGCTATACATCATCCATTTACAATGCCAAGAGATATAGACAATAAAGACCCTCTAAAAATCACTTCCATAGCTTATGATATAGTATTAAATGGTGTTGAACTTGGCGGTGGAAGCATTAGAATCCATAAAGATGAAATACAAAAAAAGGTATTTAAATTATTAGGAATTAGTGATAAGGAAGCTAATGAAAAATTTGGCTTTTTACTAGAAGCTCTGCAATATGGTGCTCCTCCGCACGGAGGAATAGCCATTGGCTTTGATAGGCTTATTATGCTACTTACTAAACAAAGTAGCATTAGAGATGTAATTGCATTTCCAAAAACTCAAAAATCTACCTGTATGCTGACAAATGCACCTAGTTTTGTTCAACAAGAACAATTAAATGAGCTTGGAATAAAATTAAATTCAAAAACAATAAAAGGAATAAAGTGAAAAAATTATTTTTAATTATTGGGGCACCAGGAAGCGGTAAAACAACTGACGCACAGAATATTGCATCAAAAAATAATAATATTATCGTGCATTATTCCACAGGAGATTTATTAAGAGAAGAAGTAGCAAGAGAAACTCCTCTTGGTAAAACTATTGATAAATATACTTCTAAGGGTAATTTAGTGCCACTTGATATAGTTGTTGATACTATTGTTGTAGCATTAAAAAATGCGCCTAAAGATATAGTTTTAATTGATGGATATCCTAGGAGTATAGCACAGATGGAAGCTTTAGATTCTGTGTTAAAAAAGCAAAATGAAGTTAAACTTGTGAGTGTTATTGAGGTTGTAGTTAGTGAGAAAACGGCTTGTGAGAGGGTATTGGGTAGAGCTAGAGGAAGTGATGATAATTCTGAAGTTTTTAAAAATAGAATGAATGTTTATTTAGAGCCATTACAAGCTATACAAGATTTTTATAATAATATAGGAATCTTAAAGAAAATAGATGGTGAAAGAAGCATTGAAGAAATTACAACAGAAATGGAAACTTTTATAAAAAATAATATATAAGGAGTAAAAATGGATTTAAGCAAAATTGGATATGGAAATAATGATTATGTAAATGCAGTTATAGAAATACCTTATGGTTCAAATATAAAATATGAGATAGATAAAGATAGCGGGGCTGTAATAGTAGATAGAGTTATGTATAGTGCTGTGTATTACCCTGCTAATTATGGTTTTATACCAAATACCCTAGCTGATGATGGTGATCCTGTCGATATTTTGGTGCTAAATCAATACCCTCTTCAAGCAGGCAGTATTATAAGATGTAGATTAATTGGTGTTCTTATTATGGAAGATGAATCTGGAATGGATGAAAAACTCTTAGCCATGCCACTTGATAAAATTGACCCTAATTATAGCGACATAAAAGATATTAATGACTTATCAGAACTAACATTAAATAGAATTAAGAACTTTTTTGAAACTTATAAGATGTTAGAACCTGAAAAATGGGTTAAAATTAAAAATTATGATAATAAAGATAAAGCACAAGAAGTCCTACAAAAAGCAATTAAAAACTATTCAAAATAATAATGAAAGATATTTATAATATTCAAATAGAATGCTCTCTTCTAGCTACAATATTATTTGACCCTCAAATATTTAGTGATGTAGAGGGAGAATTAGATTCTAGTGATTTTGGCTATGAAAATCACAGAATAATTTTTAATATTATGACTGAGTTATACAAGACGGATTTGCCTATTAATGAAGATTTTATTAGAAAAAAAGTAAATAATAAAAATATAAATTTTGATAATGATTTATTTAATATTGTTACTACCTCTCCAATAGTAGGTATAAAAAAGTATATTGATGAAATCAAAGATTTAAGTCTAAAACGTAAGCTCCATAGCCTTGCAAATCACATTAAAGAGCAGAGTTTAGAGTTAAATATGTCATCTGTTGATATTATCGATAATATTGAAAATGAGGTTTTTAAACTCCAATCAAGTAAAAATAATAGCGAATTTAGAATCTTACAAGAAATAACCCACTCTATGCTTGATAAAATAAAAGAACAAAAAGAGCATAATAGTATTTTATTAGGTATTGATACAGGTTTTAGTGAGCTAAATAGAATTACAAGTGGATTTAAAGAGGGAGAGTTAATAGTTCTTGCAGCACGTCCTGCTATGGGGAAAACTGCATTTGCTATTAACGTTTTACAACCCACTTTAAAACAAAACAAATCTGTAGCATTTTTTAGTCTTGAGATGGATGCAGAACAGATTATATTAAGAATGCTATCATCAATGACTTCAATCCCTATGCAAAATCTAATTATAGGCAATTTAGATAATAATGATTGGGAATATTTTTCTAATATGTGCAATAAAATCTCATCGTGGAAATTATATGTTGATGATAGTGGAAATCTTAATATATCAAAATTAAAATCAAAAATTAGAAAGCTAAAGTTAAAAAATCCTGACTTATCGCTTGTAGTGATTGATTACTTACAAATTATGTCTGGCATTAATAATAAAGATAGACATCTAGAGATAGCAGAAATTAGTAGGGGATTAAAAAATTTAGCAAGAGAGATTAGGATACCCATACTAGCTTTAAGTCAGCTAAATAGAGAGTTAGAAAAGAGAGGTGATAAACGTCCTATGTTAAGCGATTTAAGAGAATCTGGAGCTATAGAACAAGATGCAGATATAATATTATTTTTATATAGAGATTCCATATATCAAATAAGAGCCCAAAAAGAAAAATTAGAAAAGGCTAAAAAAGAAGGTAAAGAAATACCTAAAGAAATAATATTAGAAGAAAAAGAAATTGAAGAAGCAGAGCTAATAATAGGTAAGCATAGAAATGGTCCTATTGGCACTATTAAGCTAAATATGCACACTAAATATACTAGATTTACCTCTCAAACTACTCATAATGAAATAGAGCATAAAGAAACGGAGATGCTAAATATGCCAATTTAGATATTTATAGAATGATTATACACTTTTTAAAACAATACTATTTTTCATTTTTACCTATTTATTTTTATAAACATTTAATGTGCTTGGTGCTTGAGTAGTTGGCATTAACTCAATCCTATTGATATTTACTCTTTGTGGTTGATTTGCTACCCAAAACACAGCATCAGCAATATCCTCTGGCAAAAGAGGGTCTGTATTTTCATATACTTTATTTGCAGCATTATTATCTCCTTTAAATCTTACTAAAGAAAACTCACTCCCTCCACTAAGACCGGGTTCGATGTTGCTTACACGAATATTTTTATCAAATAAATCTGCACGAAGATTTAAGCTAAATTGCTTTACAAATGCCTTTGAAGCACCATATACATTGCCACCGGGGTAAGGATAACTACCAGCAATAGAACCTATATTAATAATATGACCTCTTTTTTGTGCTACCATTTGAGGAAGTAAGAGATGAGTTAATCGAACTAGACTAAGTATATTTACTTCAATCATTCTTTCCCAATCTAATATATCTGCTTCGCTTGCACTTGATAATCCTAAAGCAAGACCTGCATTATTTACTAATACATCAATATTTCTAAAATTATTTCTTAAACTATCTAATCTCTCTTTTATCTTATTGGTGTTGCATACATCTATACCTATAATTTCACAATTATTATTTCCTAGCTCATTTTGCAATTCTCTTAATTTATCCTCTCGTCTAGCTAGAGCTATTACTTTATGATTTTCTTTTACAAATTTTTTTGCAATAGCCCTACCAAAACCAACTGAAGCACCTGTAATTAAAGCTATCATTTTAAGTATCCTTCTAATTTATTCTTAATTTCTTTCCAATGTGGCATTAAAGAATCTAGCATAGAATAAAATCCTTTGCCGTGATTTGGATGAACTAAGTGGATTAACTCATGAAGTAAGACATATTCAAAGCAAATTTTTGGCTTTAAAAAAAGTGTTGAATTAAGTGTAATTACAGCAGTAGAATAATTACAACTACCCCATTTTGTGCTCATATCTCTAAGTCTAACTTTCTTTACTTCTCGCCCTATTTTATCTTGATAGGTTTGTAAAATAGATTCTATAAGATTTTTTGATTTTTGTTTATACCATTTTAGAATCATTTTTTTAATATTCTCTTTATTTTTTATTTTAATAATTAAATTATTTTCTAACTCTATAAATTCATTTTTAAAGCTAGATTCTATTGTTAATAAAAATTCATTTTCAAAGTAGTAAATTTTAGAGCCATTATTATACTTTGGAATATTATTTATTCTTTTTTCTATCCACTGCCTATTGGATTCTACAAAATCATTTATATATTTTCTATTATAATTTTTAGGAGCAGAAACTTTTATAATTCCATTCTTATCAACCCTAAGTATTAAAGATTTAATATTTTTTGTAATTATTTGATAATCCATTGTGTAAAACTCTTATTATGGTTGTTTGAAATTTGGATTTAAATATATATACAAAGCTAGCATTTCAGATGCTGTAAGATTATATCTAGGCATTACTCCTTTACCATTTTTTAATGCACTCTCAAATTTAATAAATCCCACTCCTCTAATATTTGGAGCTATAATTGGCTTATTCTTATTTTTTTGCTTAATGTAGCTAATAACAGAGCCCTCTCCATTCCTACCGTGGCACTCTATACAGCCTATTCCTCGTGGTTTTTTATATAATGCCTTTCCATATTCATATTGAGTTAAAAATTCTTTTCTTATATTTTCATCACTAAAAAGAAATACATTAAAAAAAGATATTAATAAAATGATTTTCATATACTTTCCTTAAATATGGTATCTATTATACATTTTTCACCCCAACACTATTCATTATAAAATAATTCCTCCCATAATTTCATAATAGAATCTTTATTAAATTTATCTTGTATTATTTCTCTTTGTTTTAAACCAAACTCTT
>NZ_NXLP01000165.1:0-1002 GCF_003364125.1 Helicobacter sp. MIT 14-3879 | reverse complement strand
GATAATTATCCTCTTTTTAAACCAAACTTTATGGGCATATTGCACTTCAAATCCTCATTGAGAATCTCACCATTTGGTAAGCACTATCTAGCATTATCGTTAGCTTTCACTTAGAATGTCTTTGTGTGTTATGAATATTACAAACACTCATGTTTGCCAAATGCTACCTCTTGCCATTATAAAATAAAGTTTCTGCCACTGCATCAATCATCCTTAGCATAGTAAAATCAACTTTTAGTACATTTATCAGCCTTATCATATCAAAAAACTCTATATGTCGTATGCGGGTCTTATCTAGCATATAATCCCTTATCGTCAAAGATATAGCCCTTATCTCCACTACCAAAAATGATAAAGATTCCTAATAGTATGTGTTTTGCTAACAAATCGAGTATCTTATATGTTCTCATTCATCTCCGCCATATCTCCTATTCTGTGAATTAGGATACAAGTGCTGCAATCAAGATTTTTGGGTTTATTACTACTCATTGATATTCTTAGACGCGCAACTTTAGCCAGATTTTCATTGTGTCTGTGCTATGGCTAAGTATAGAATCAACTTAAGACTTTCTAGTAGCTCATGGGTAAAGCTGTATGTCAATCAGAGAGAATTACCCATATCTGCGTTATCAATAGGCATTTGTTGGGTTTGTGTATTGTGATAAATGATGAATTTCTAAATTATGCGAAGCAATATCTACCTCTCAATTCCTACATTGTAATGGTAACTTTAATGAGGAAAGGACTATTGTTGTTGTGGTAATTGTGCTGCCCATTGTAAGAACAATATGAGCTTTGCCTATATATATCATGAATTATTCTTCAGTTTGTATCGATTCAATCCGCTTTAAGATGAATTTTATATCGTCCTTAATAAAATAGGAGCTTAACCCATGATTTGTGCATGAAAAATGAGAATGCCATAGCGCAATATAAAATGATTGCACCATAGTTGCCAAGAATCCTTGCAAGATAATGCAAACTTCATAAATTCATATAATA
>NZ_NXLP01000164.1:0-1020 GCF_003364125.1 Helicobacter sp. MIT 14-3879 | reverse complement strand
TTAAGAGATTCTTCACTTGTTTCACAAACTTTAGAATGACAAAGTGAAAGATATTAATGACAAAATGGAATATAAAAACCCAAGTTTAACTCCACCCTTTGTCATTCCAACCTACTTAGACGTGGGTAAGATTCTTAGGCATAGGTAAGATTAGGGGATATTTGTGAGATAACACTAGGGCAAACACCTAAAGAGAATACCTAAAAGAGAGATTGTGAAATATTAGAATACTAATAATTATCAATGGGTAAATATTGGTGATATGCTTGAGAGGGGGATAATCACAAAAACAAAAGAATACATTAGTAAAAAGGCAAAACTAGATTGTTTTGGTGGTTTTATAGTTCCAATACCTGTATCTTTCATCAATAAAATAAGAGATAGTTTGAAAAATACTCGATGGAGGGGGGGGCAAGTATCCTTATTAGAATCTTTTAGGATTATTGATAGTGATTATCGTAGATTTGAGTGGCATAAATCCTTATAGACTATTCTAAGCACTATAACGGGGCAATATACTTTCTTTTGCTCTTTTTATCTTACAAAAATAAAGAAAGAAAGTTTTAGTGAATACATATCCTCTTTAGACCACTCTAAGCTAGACTATAAAAGGGGTAGTATCCTTTCTGGGTTGTTAGCAATCAAGTGTTACTTCAAAATGGGTTGGGGATAAATATACTTCTAGTTCAAACTTTAGCCAAAACTTTGTTGCTGTAATTGTCGCATTTGCAATAGATAAATCTACTTCTAGTTCAAACTTTAGCCAAACTTAATATCTTGCTTAAGTTGCTGCAAGATTATGATAAATATACTTCTCATTTAAACTTTAGCCAAAACTTCTTTTTATACATATTATCTAGTTTTTATACACATTACCCTACAAACTTAGACAATCAATTACCCTTATGCTAAAGCGATGACACTTCAAATAACAAAGCTTATATTATTTTAAAATCTATGCTTGTATTTTGAAGCTTGTAGAGCTTTGTGATAGAATCTAGATTCTAAAATTTAAGGATT
>NZ_NXLP01000045.1:0-9413 GCF_003364125.1 Helicobacter sp. MIT 14-3879 | reverse complement strand
AGTGGCGTAATTCTTCACCGTCCTTGTAATCTTCCTATTATTAATTTTTATCAAAAAGGAGACTTCTATGAAAAGCAATAAATCTTTATGGCTTTTTACCATACTCTTAGCTGTCTTTGTTGTGCCAAGCTCTATTTCAGGCACTGCTATTGCTTTGCCTTTCATCGCTCAAGAGTTAGGAAATCAAGCGAGTGCTTTGCAATGGGTTGTGAATGCGTTTAATTTGTTCTTCGCAAGTTTTACGCTTATTTGGGGAGCAATGGCGGATAAATTTGGGGCAAAAAAATGTCTTTTATTTGGTGTGTTTATCTATGTGCTTGGTTCTTTGCTCTCTATTATCGCACGAGATTTATTACTGCTAGATATAGCACGCGCTTTAGCGGGGATTGGTGGGGCAAGTGTCTTTGCTTGTGGGGCAAGCTTGCTTATTAGGAACTTTCAAGAAAAAGAGAGGGCAAAAGCCTTTGCTTTCTTTGGGACAACAGCGGGGCTTGGAATAACCTTTGGACCAACGATTTCTGGGCTACTCATTGATGTTTTTGCTAGCACTTTTATAGGGGATATGCTTATTTCCTATCGTGCTATTTTTGGCTTTCATTTTCTTATTCTAACCCTCGTATTACTTTTAAGTCCTATTTTACCAAAAGATAATTCTAATGAATTAGCAAAAAATCCTTTTGATATACTTGGTGCATTCCTTTTTGTGGTATCGCTCTTTTCTTTTATGGCATTTATTACTTCTCTAGCCTATTTTGATAGTCAAACGCTTATTGCATTGATTGTATTTGTTGTTTGTGGAGGTTTATTTATGGGGCAGCAAAAATCCCTCCACGCAAAAGGCTTATCCCCACTCCTTGATTTAGAAGTGCTTAAGAATAAAAAATTCTTTGGTTTTAGCCTCGTTACTGTGATTGCTGGCTTTAGCTTTGTGGTGCTTTTGACTTATTTTCCAAGCTTCTTGCAAGCTGTTTGGGATTTAAGTGCTTCTGTTTCAGGCTTGTATATGCTTGCCCTTACCACACCTATGCTTTTTTGCCCCTTTCTTGTTTCAAAAATGCTAAATGCTCAGTGGGATACAAAGAGGCTTACACTTATGATGTCGCTTTTAATGAGTGTTGGGCTGATTGCTTTGGCTGGGATTTTGTATTTCCTCCCAACACAATGGCAAATATTGCCTATTCTTTTGCTTTTATTTATTATCGGTGTGGGAATGGGCTTACACGCTGGAGGGATTGATAATCTAGCCTTAAGCAGTGTAGATTCTAGCAAAGCAGGGCTAGCAGCAGGGGTGCTTAATTCTTGTAGGTTAGGGAGTGAGGCTGTTGGAGTGGCTTTATATGGTGCATTAATGCTTGTTTTTATCACTCTAAGTATAACTTCAGCAGGAATAAGCACAGAAAATATCCCCATCATTGCGAGTGCAAATCTTGCTATGCTTGAAGATAAGACAATGGGGCTTTTAGTTTATTTGCATTCTTTTTGCGCTGTTATAGCGATTTTAGGGGTTATTTGTTGTTTCTTTTGCGTGGCTATATGGAGACTGCTTAAGGATTAATAATTTGCATAGGATTCTAATGATAAATAAAGTTAGAATCCTATATTTATATTTCAATGTATTATAAATTCTACAAAATATTACTATGAAGTTGAAAATAAAGTTAAAAATATACTAAAGATTTAAAAACTATTGTTGTTAATATTCAAAAAGTTTATCCAAACATTATAGATATAATAGAGTATTCAAGAAAATTGTTTTAAAGAATCTAAAAGAAATGTAAATGCTAGATTTCTATCTTTTATTTGCTTAATAAAATACAAATTAAAGCAAAAAATTATAATAGTTAAGGTTATAATAACTTGAAAAGATAAGAATGATAGAGTTTAATGCAAGAAATTAGCAATACTAGTTTGCTATGGAATATAAAGATAATACTAAAAAAACTAAATGATAATATTTAAAGTATATTTTTTAAGATTGTTTGTATAATTAGAAATTTTATAATATATAATAAAAAAATCCTTTATTGGATTTTATTAGTATATTCTCCTAATTACTTTTCTTAATTTAATACTATTTTATTTTTTGCTTACAAAAAGTTTTTAACAAATCAAAATTTTTGTTTAATTTATATCTTTATGTAAATGGCTAATATTTGTTATCTTATTTTTTATAATTATTGCATATAATCATATTTTATAGTTTAAGATAAAAACTAGAATAAAATAAATTATTTTTAATATAATATATTTAAAGTTAGCATTATTAATTAAATAAAATTTAGAATTATTGGTGATAGATTATTAATAAGTAGTAAATATTTATTAGAATAATGAAGCTAAATATCTTATAATTATCTTAATAGGATAAAATTTATAAAAGTGTTTTTATAAAATATAATTAAATAAAATTTATTGCAAATGGCAAATATTATTTAAAATTACAATAAAAGCTAACCTCTTAAAATATTATTATTTTTAAGTAGGATATAATATTATTTCAAAAATCACAATATGGAGAGAAATAAGTGGGTGTTTTAGAACAAGAGTTTATTAGATCTGTGATTGAGAATAAAATTGATAGTGCAAAATATCTAATCAATAATGGAACAAATATTGATGTGATTGATAATAATGGTTGCACAGCATTAATGTGGGCTTGTAAAGATGGTAATTTGATGATGGTTAGATTTTTATTAGAAAATGATGCAAATGTAAATATTACAGCAAATAATGGTTATAGTGCATTTATGTTTGCTACCCAAAGTGGAAATAAAGAGGTTGTTGAATTACTTCTTGATTTAAATGTTGATATTAACCAAAAGGATAATGATGGCTGGAGTGCTCTTATGAGTGCTGTTAGTGAAGGGCATATTGATATAGTTAGGCTTTTAGTTGAAAATGGAGCAGATGTGAATGCAAGAAGGAATGATCAAACAACAGCATTGATGCTTGCTAGTTCTTTTAATTATATTGAGATTGTTAGATTCCTACATAAAAATGGCGCAAATATTAATGCTGCTGATGAAAATGGTTGGAACGCATTAATGTGGGCATCTTCTTTTAAGCATTTACAAGTAGTTAAGTATTTAATCAATAATGGAATTAATATCAATGCTGCTAAAAATGATGGTTATACAGCATTAATGAGTGCATCATTTAAAGGACATTTAGAGGTTGTAAAATTTTTAGTTGAAAATGGAGCAGATGTGAATGCTGCTAAAAATGATGGTTATACAGCATTAATGAGTGCATCATTTAAAGGACATTTAGAGGTTGTAAAATTTTTATTAGATTCTGGTGCTAAATTCCAACCAAATATTAATAATACTTGGAACGCATTTATTTGGGCAGCTGAAAAAGGACATTTAGATATTGTAAAATTATTACTTAAATTTGGTGCAGATATTGATGATATTGATAATGATGGCTGTTCTGCTCTAATGCTTGCTGCGTCAGAAGGACATTTGGATGTTGTAAAATTTTTAATTAAAAATGATGCTTTTATAGATGCTAGGGATTACAATAATGTAACGGTTTTAATGAGGGCTGTAAATAGTGGGAATCTAGATGTAGTTTATTACTTAGTTGAAAATGGAGCAGATATATTTGCACTAGATAATTTCAATAATACTGCTTTTAGTATAGCTTCGTCAAATGGTTATAGCGATATAGCACAATATTTAAAAAAAGAAGGTCATAGACAAGAAGAAATGAAAAGAAAACAAGCCCATAAACAACTTTTATTAAAATTATAAAATATATGAGGTATAAAATGTCAAATAATATAATTAAAATAACAGAAAATTCTTTACGTGATGGACATCAATCTCTACTTGCAACAAGAGTAAGAACGGAGGATATGATAGAAGTTGCAAAAATTTTTGAGGATATAGGGTTTTATAGTGTAGAAGTTTGGGGTGGAGCAACTTATGATACTTGCCTTAGATATTTAAAAGAAGATCCATTTGAGAGATTGGCTACATTTAAAACTATATTTAAAAAAACACCTATGCAAATGTTACTAAGAGGACAGAATCTAGTAGGTTATAGACATTATGCAGATGATGTTGTAAGAGAGTTTATTAAGCTTTCAGCAGAAGGTGGTATTAGTATTTTTAGAATCTTTGATGCACTAAATGATATTAGAAATCTTAAAACTAGTATTGAAGAAGTAAAAAAACAAGGAAAGTTAGTTCAAGGAGCTATTAGCTACACTACTTCTCCAGTTCATACTACACAAGGTTTTGTTGATTATGCAAAAGAACTTGTAAATATGGGTGCTGATAGTATTGTTATAAAGGATATGGCAGGGCTTATTACACCTTTTAATGCTTTTGAACTTGTAAAAGCTCTAAAAGATAATATTGATGTTCCATTAGTTTTTCATACTCATAGCACTGCTGGATTTGGTTTTGCATCTCACTTAAAGGCTATTGAGGCAGGAATTGATATTATAGATTTAAGCAACTCTGCTTTTGCAGGTGGGACATCTCACCCTTGTACTCAATCAATGGTTGCTACATTAAAAGGCACTAAATGGGACACTAAACTAGACATAGCAAAGATGGAAGAAGCTGCAGATATACTAAGAAAAGTTCGTAGAAAATATAAAAAATTTGAATCTTCATATAGTCAAATAGATACTAGAGTTCTTGTTAATCAAATCCCCGGTGGTATGATTTCAAATCTTGCAAATCAGTTAAAAGAGTATAATGCACTTGATAAAATGGATTTAGTATTAGATGAAATTCCAAATGTTAGGGCTGATTTTGGATACCCTCCACTTGTAACTCCAAGCTCTCAAATAGTAGGCACACAGGCTTTATTGAATGTATTAACGGGTGAGAGGTATAAGAGTATTGGTAAAGAAGCAAGAAATCTTGCAAGAGGTTTCTATGGTAAGACTACTACTGATATTAGTAAAGAATTAAAAGATAGATTATTAGATTTAAAAGAAGAATTTATCACATCTCGTCCAGCTGATTTACTACAACCAGAGTTAGATAAGGTAAAAAAGGAAAGTAAAGATTTTGCATTTAGCCCAACAGATGTAATTTCATATGCAATTTTTGATTCTATTGCAAAAAATTATTTTAATGAGAGAAATCTAAATGATTTAAAACCAGAAAGCATAGAAATATTTGAAGATGTGAATGAAGAGCTTGACAAAGAATTTAATATTACGGTAAATGGGGAGCAATATAATATTAAGATTGAAGGAAGTGGTCATTCTAACAATGGAATTAAACCATTTTTTATAAGGCTTGATGGAGAGTTAAAAGAAGTATATATAGAACAACAAAATAAACTAAATTATAATGATGAAAAACTAGCAAAACAAAATAACAATAGTCAAATTATTGCAAATAAAGATGGTCATATAAGTTCAAATATGCCAGGAACTATTAGAAAGATTAATGTAAAAATTGGTGATGAAGTAAAAAAAGGTGATGTTGTAGCTATTGTTGAGGCAATGAAAATGGAAAATGAAATAACATCTCATATAAGCGGCATTATAAAAGATATTTATTTAGAACTAGATTCTCAAGTAATTACTAATCAAGCAATTATGCTAGTAGAATAATGTAGTTTTTAGGAAGTATATGGAGATAAGTATTTTTTTACAAGCCTTTATGCTAACTTTGTTAGCTGGTATTAGCACTGCTATTGGTGCATTTTTAGCATTTTTTAAAACAAAAGATGAAAGCAGGATTCTATCATTTGGACTTGGGTTTAGTGGAGGGGTTATGGTATATCTTAGTTTTGTTGAGATTTTACCAAAGTCAATAGATTATTTTTCAAAAGTAAATTCTAATAATTCAGATACTTTTGGTGTAGTTTGCTTTTTTATAGGAATGCTAATAGCATTTGGAATTGATTTTTTAATTCCTAATGATGTCAATCCACATGAGCTAAAATCACAAAATGAGGTCTATTGTGAGTTAGATTCTAGACATAAGTATATTTCAAAAAATCATTCTATACATAGAACAGCAATTTTTACAGCAATAGCTATTACAATACATAATTTTCCGGAAGGTTTTGCAACTTTTGTTTCTGCTTTAGATAATTTTACATTTGGACTTAGTATTGCAATAGCTGTTGCAATACATAATATTCCTGAAGGTTTGGCTGTATCACTCCCAATTTATCATGCCACAGGTAATAAAAGTCAAGCTTTAAAACTTACATTTCTATCAGGTTTAGCAGAGCCTTTAGGTGCTGTTGTTGGTTATTTTATATTAGCCCCAATTTTGGGTGAATATACTCTTGCCATAGGATTTGGTGTAATTGCAGGTATTATGGTATTTATTTCTATTGACAGCCTACTTCCAAATTCAAAATTAAATACAAAAGGACATGAATCTGTTATTGGTGTGCTTTTTGGTATGGGAATAATGGCATTTAGTCTTTTATTATTAAAATAGTTAATGAGGCGGTAATAGTGAAAAATATATATAAAAATGTTGATTTCTTAGATAGAGAAGCAATAAAAAATTATAATTTAAATAATGAACTTTTAATGGAAAATGCTGCTTGTGTAATGGAACAAGTAATTGATAAATATGCTAGTGCAAATTCTATGATTATTATAGTTGCAGGTATTGGGAATAATGGTGCTGATGGATTAGCTCTTGCTAGAAGGTTAATAGGAAAATATAATATTAAAATTTATATGCCAAATGAGCCTAAAAGTGAGCTTTGTAAGATTCAAAAACAAAGGGTAGAGTTACTTGGTGGAAAATTTATTGATAAATTATTTTTATGTGATATTGTGGTAGATTGTCTTTTTGGAAGTGGTTTTTATGGTGTTTTAAGTGATGAAATTAAAGAAATAATTTCTCAAATGAATTCTATATCAAGACTTAGAATAGCGTGTGACATACCTAGTGGTATTTTAGATGTTAATATGGATTCCAAGTATGCCTTTAAAGCACATATTACAATTAGTATGGGAAGTTTAAAGTTAGCTTATTTTAGTGATTTTGCAAAGGATTTTATAGGTGATATTATAGAAGCAAATCTTGGCATTTCAAAAGAAAGATATGAATTGGAGACAAATATAAAACTATTAGAGACAAGTGATTTAAAATTACCTAAAAGAAATTTTCAAAATGCCCACAAAGGTAATTTTGGGCATAGCTGCATTATTGCAGGTGAAAAAGAAGGAGCTTGCATTTTAAGTGCTATGGCAGCGTTTGCTTTTGGTAGTGGATTGGTTAGTATTATTGGTAATGTTAAAAATTTACCATATCATATTATGAATACTAATTATTTGCCTAAAAATTGTAATGCAATAGGTTTTGGAATGGGATTGGGAGAGAGAATTAATAAATATGATTTTGATTTTATAGGAAAAATACCAAGTGTGCTTGATGCAGATATGTTTTATCATGATGGTTTAAAGAAAATGTTAGAAAATGGGAATATTATTTTAACTCCTCATCTAAAGGAGTTTGCATCTCTACTTAGAATACTTAATTTTGGTAGTTTTGAAATTAGTGATATTATTAAAAATAAATTAGATTTAATATTAGATTTTTCTAAAAATTATCCAAAAATTCCACTTATTTTAAAGGGTGCAAATGTTTTTATTGCTTATAATGAATATATTTATATTAATAATTTAGGAAGAAATAATCTTTCAAAAGGAGGTAGTGGTGATGTGTTAAGCGGACTTATAGTTTCTTTATTATCACAGGGTTATTCTCTTATTGATGCAAGTATTTCTGCCTCTATTGCACATACTATGGCAAGTATTAACCTAAAAAATACTTATTCTTTAGAGCCATTAGATTTAATCAATGAGATAAAAAAATTAGAAAATTAAATTTAATACATTATAGATTTAAATTTTATAATAATATATTTAGTTATTTTCTAACTCTTCAAGCAAGGTTCTTTAGCTCTCCTTTGAGAATCCCTCCTAATGTGCGAAAAAGTAGCCAGATAAACGCTAAGGTTACAAAGCATAAGAGTATCGATGAGAGGGAAAAGAAAAAGACTTTTGCATAAGAAAAATCGCCCATCTCTGAAAGCTCCCGAGGTGGCAATCCTTTTATGTCAAGTGTTGAGATGGCGTTGCTGATTTTGAGGCTTGCGATACAGAGTGCTGCTAGGGGGAAGCTAATCGCCCACCACGAGATTCTAAAAGGGCAGCATTGCTTGATTTTCAACACTTGAGGCAGGAGGGCAAGAAACAAGAATAAGCCCATAAATAGAAGCAAAAAGCCAAGTTGGTCTATACCCACATCATTGATGATAAAAAGATTCTGATTGATGAGAGAAAAATCCCTTATTAGCACGGTGTATGCACTCACACCCACGCCAAAGGGAGCAAGCAGTATGACTAAGGTTGGCATTAGCTTTTCGGGGAGCTTTTGAAAAAACACAATCCGCCCTAAAATCAGCACAAAAAGCACAATCGTAAAGAAAAACCCCACTGCTACGCAGAATCCAGTGATAATAAAGCTAATTTTTTGCAAAATCTCAATATCGGTAAAACTAGGTATCGCCAAAGGAATATCAAGCAGTCCCACCACAGGAATAATCCACGCAGGCGTAATGTGTGAAAGCTCAATCTTTTCAGCAATCCAAAAGCTAACAATATGCACACTAAAAGCAAACATCATCATAGCCCCAAAAAGCCATATCACAAAGCTAATCCCTTGAGGGACGCAGAGTATTTGCAGGGCAAGGGGGATAAGCAATAGGCTAATAGCCAATGTGCCAAAAAAGGGGCGGGTGAGGGGAGAGGTGAATTCCTGCTTGAAACTCTCAAAATTGGTGATGATTTTAAGCGTGTAGGTGCTAAATATCCCCATAAATGCCACCACTGCCAAGAGAGCAAAGAATAAAGCAATAAGGTGAGGGGCTAAAACATAGATGCTGTGCTGAGTGATGTCTCCCTTGATAATCCTGATAACAACTGTGCCAATCGTCTCACTATTAAAAAATGCGATATTATTTGCCATATTTTCCCACGCTACGCTCATCGCACTAAGCCCCATACACGCACCAAAAAAACTCACAGGCAAATAGCTAAAATAGCCTTTTGTAGCAGGGCTTGTAGGGGCTTGGTTTGTTGTGGTTTGGTTTATAGAGGGCTGATTCAATAAATATTGATTCATAGAGGCTTGGTTTGCGGAAACTTGATTTGTGGGGGTTTGATTTGTTATATCGTGATTTACGGGAGATTGATTTATTGTAGCGTCATTTGTATGATATTGATTTGTGGGGGCTTTATTGATAGGGGGCTGATTGATAGGAGCTTTATTTGTGGTGGCTTGATTGATAGGGGGTTGGTTTGTCGCAATATTATTTGCAGAAGAAGCGAGATAGGGATTCTCATTATTGCTTTGTGTTTTGGTATCCCTAAGCATGGCAGATAAATCTGTGGAATCTATGAGATT
>NZ_NXLP01000163.1:0-1048 GCF_003364125.1 Helicobacter sp. MIT 14-3879 | reverse complement strand
AAATAGAGGAACATTCTGTGATTTATTAAAAGCTTCTTATGCTACCTCTTCTGGTCCGGGAAACAAAAGCATTCCTTTAGCTTCAACAGGAACTATTGAGTTTTAATTATTAGATTCTAGCTTTTAGCTCTAGAATCTCTAAAAATAAATTAAGCCCCATATTGATATTATTGACTGCACTTAATACTTAAATAGTATTTTTTACTTCTAAATATTTCTAAGATTAGAACTAATAAATATACAAAGCAAATATTTAGCAAACTCACAAGCATAATCTTTACATAAGCTACTAATATTTCATTAATTAAAAGTAAAAACATATAAAAGCCAATTTATATAATATTCTTTTTAATAAGAAAACTTATAATAAAATTTATTTAGTAAATTTTATTTTCTCCAAAAATATTTATTTAAAAAACTTTACTAAAAGTTAAATTGATGTTTCAGTATAAATAACATTATTATATATTATTAAAATATGAATATAAAGCAATTTAAAACATAAAAATAAATCTTTTTATCAATTATAGTAGAACAAAAAAATAGCAATAACTATTACAAAAAATGAAGCAGTAATAAATATAGAAATTAGATTCTTTTTCACAATAAGAACAATAAATTATTTTAATTTTTTATAAAATTTGTATATTGTATTATTTTAATAAGAAGTTGTTTTAAAAAACAAAGCATTTGAAGTAGAAAAAATAATTTTCTCTATCCCTGCATTAACCTACGTTCCCACACTTGTAAAGTACAGTATCATCAGCGAAAAGAAGCTTAACTTCTAGGTTCGGAATGGAAAGCTAGGTGTATCCTTCTTTCTATAAACACAAGGAAAAGAGAAAGAAAAATATATTTTTAAAAATATATTTTTCTTTCTCTTTTATCTAAAGTTAATAACCAAAAAAAATAGACTGAACAAGGCAGTGTATAAATTAAAATATCAAATAAGCCAAACGGTCTATTAGTAGTAGTCAGCTAAACACATTACTGTGCTTACACCTCTACCCTATCAAGCAGCTAGTCTTGCTGCGACCTTCAGGGAAAG
>NZ_NXLP01000162.1:0-1053 GCF_003364125.1 Helicobacter sp. MIT 14-3879 | reverse complement strand
TATGTGAAAAAGCGGGTAGAATAGTATTTGACGAAAAGCTATACAAAAGTTATAAAAGTATAAAATGGAAATCAATTAAACCACAAGATAAGCAAATTAATACTAGAATTATAGAATTTTCTCGAGGGATTAATTATTTTGATAATAAGATTATTGCTATACATAAAGGTTTTATTTATAAAGAAAAAGGTTTATGGCTAAGAGGTGATGAAGCTGCTGGTTGGCATTGGGAAACAATGCAAGAAATTGGCTGTAAAGAAAACAATAACTTTAAAGTTTTAGGAAATAATTATGAGTAAGAACATAAGAACAAACGAAGCAGATTTAAATTTAGTTAAAAAATTCTTAGCTTATGCAAATTGTGCTGACGCAAGCTATGCCTTATTAGAATATATATACGAAAATGCAAAAGATGAAAAAGAACCAAAAGCAGATGATTTAAATTTTGGTGATAAACTTACTAGAGATATTGAAGTTATAGGTATAGATAAAAAACCAATTACTAAACCTAAAGGCACAAATACAGCTTATGCCTGTGCCATTGAAGCAAGATTTGAGGAAGACTCAAGACTTAAAGGTTATAATAATAAAATCACAAAAGTTAAGCTAGATTCTAAACTTAGCGATAGAACCATAAACTTTACTTCTCGCTTTAAACTCCTACATCACCAACCAAATACTACTTCAGGATTCTCTGCAACACTCTTTGGTGAAAAAAGAAAACAAATTAATAAAAAGACTAAAGAAGTAACATATACTTCACAATATGGCTATACTAATTATATCCTCTCTATTCGTGGCACTACCCCAAATGATACAGGAGATTTGAGAGCAGATGCTAGAATAGCATTAGGATATATCCCACAAGAGCAGTATGAGGATATGCTTTTATTCTATCATCAATGCAAAGAAAAATACCCTGCTATTACTCAACCTAAAAGCTTAAATGTAGTAGGCACAGAAATTAAAGATATATAAAGAAACATAAATGTTATTATTTGTAATAATATGTTTTCTTCTTATTGTCTTTATTCTCTCCTATTTAATATTATG
>NZ_NXLP01000161.1:0-1065 GCF_003364125.1 Helicobacter sp. MIT 14-3879 | reverse complement strand
ACTTGAAAATTCCTCTCTATTCTCAACTTAAAGCAAAATTAGAATCTAAAGGCTTAGATTCCATTACAAGCGGGCAATTAGCTTGGTTTGTGTGTAGTGTGGGTATCTTTATTATCCCTACAATATATATACTCTTTAGCAACAACAACAATCAGCTAGCCATTTTATTTTTTATGTTTATTGTTTTCATATTCAATCTATTTTATGTTGTGAATATATTTCCGCTTTTATTGGTTATAGCATTTAATTGGATACAATTATATTTTAATTATAGCTCTAGAGGTATGATAATCTATGTTTTAGTAGCAGCTTTTGTTGTTTTGGTGTTAATTTGTATTGTCTTAAAACAATGGAGATTTCTTATTACTTTTTGTTTTAGTATGGCTTTTATATTTGTTTCAATGCAATTATTTTATCTATTAGGAGGACTTGTTAAATGAAATATTTTGTAACTATTTATATTGACCCGATATTTGATTGGCAGGGATTTACTCACGCTCTGCTAGGTGGGTGTATGCAGATGGAATAAAATTAGGATATGAGATAAAACAAGAAAATATCACAGAACAAGCAAAAGCAAATAAGCGTAAAATAGGACAACCTACTGCCTATGCTTTAGCCATAGAAGCTAGATTTAGCTATGGTGTAAGCATTAAAAAAACCTAAAGAAGATGATTCTGGTAAATTTGAGGATATACCAATAGAAAATAAGATTCAAAACTTTATTAGTAGAAATAAAGAAAGTAACAAATTAAACAAAGTAAAGAACAAAGAAATAATAATTAAATAATGTTAAGGAATCTTAAAGATAAAATTAAATATAAAATATAATAGATTTAAAAAAAATGAGAATATAAATTAACTAAATAAAAAATAAAGGAATATAGGGGTAAAAGATGAAAAACAAAGCAATGATTAAAAGATTAAATGATAGGGTAAGGGTAATAAATGATTAAAAAGCTAAAAGATAGGAATAAATAATAAAGAGATGATTAAAGATAGGGTAAAGGCAATAAATTGTAAATAATGAAAAACAAAGAGATGATTAAAAGATAGGTAATAAAT
>NZ_NXLP01000044.1:0-10162 GCF_003364125.1 Helicobacter sp. MIT 14-3879 | reverse complement strand
CCCTCAAAAGCGATGAGAAAATATGCTAAGGCATTTAGGAGGAATGATAAGGAGCGTTTAGAGGCATTTTATGAGGCAGTGAGCGCGGGTAGGGCAAAGCTTAAAACAGGCACACTCACGCCTTTTGATATTTTACGCGAGGTGCTAAAAATACTTGATAATCTTTCAAGAGAGGGCGATTCACAAGATTATCATCGCTTAGAATCTCGCCCTTATCGCATTAGCGAGGAAGCCCTCTCAAGGCTCAAAGAGCTTGATATTGCGTGGCGGAATCTCCCTGATATTTTTGCTTATCATAAGGATTTAGCAAGTGATTTAGAGAATCTACAACCCCACGCACCACAAAAAGATAATATCCAAGAAAATATCTCTGCACCACAATGGGAAAAGAGTAGATTTTTGCAAAAAGATAATGTCCCTCATTTTGTGCCTAGCACACAGAAGATGGCTTCAAGAACTCTCAATGCCATAGTCGCCGCCGATGTGTCTGGTAGTATGTATGGCGAACCGTTAGTTTGCTCTATCGCCCTTGCAATTTATATCGCACAGCGTAATAAGGGCGTGTTTCATCATCATTTCATTGATTTTTGCGGAGATTCTCAAATACACGATATTAGCGCATTAGAAAAGATTTATGAAATTGCAATGTATGTGAGGGATTCTTCACGTGATATGAATACTGATATTAACTCTGTTTTCAAGGCTCTTCTCAAAGCAGCCAAGCATTATAAAGCCCCTCAAGAAGAGCTGCCAAAATATATTATCATTATCTCGGATATGGAATTTGATGCTTGCGGGGGAAATGAGACAAACTTTGAATTATGGCAACGCAAATTTCGCTATGCGGGGTATGAACTGCCCTTGATTGTCTTTTGGAATGTCCATTCTACAAGCACTATAATGCCCGCACTAAGCAGCGATAGAGTGTTGTTTGTGTCAGGGAGAAGCCAAAATGTCTGTCAGAGCATTCTTAACATTGACCGCTATGAGCTAAGAGGGCAAGAGGAAATAGCAATGTTATTGATTAATGACGCGCTCAAGGGCTATGAACTAAAGGTGATAGATTAAATTTGTTCTGCCGTAAATGGCTTCATCATCTTTTTGCTCTCTTGGTTTTACTACCTCATTTTTGCTTCGTCATAGCAGAGGCTTCCTCATCAGTAAATGATTTCCACATCTTTTTATTCTATAAGCTTTATCATCTCATTTTTGCTCCACCTTGCACCGCTAAACCTTGTTTTACATAGAGGTTCTATAAGCTTTATCATCTCATTTTTGCTTCGCCATAGCCATCTCCATAGCTCATTCACAGAGCCTTATTCTAATGCTCTTATATTCCTCTTATCGCTCCTTATAGCCTTAAGCTTAATTCAAGCACTCTTTATCTTTAGCCTTGCATACACAAAACTCACTAGTAAAATCACCCCTACCCAAATCAAAAATTCATTCCTTAATCCAAAATAATGCACCATAGGCGTAGTGATAAAAGGCGAGATAAACTGCCCAAAGAAAATGCAGCTTGCAAGCACGCTATAAGCCCTAGCCCTTTTGTGTGCGGGTGCTAGAGAAAAGAGATAGGCAGAATTATTTGTTACAAGCAATCCTCCTGCCACGCCAAAGAGAAAGAGGCTAATTAGCACGATAATAAAATTTGCAAATAAAAAGACTAATAAAAAGCCCAAAGCCTCTAAGATAAGCCCAAAGATATAGATTTGCTTGATGTTTAAAACTTTTGCAAAGTCCTTGTAAAGATAGCAAAAGATTCCATAAGAGAGCGTAGGCGTAGCCATCGCCACCCCAATATATTTAGAATCTAATCCTAGCTCTTCTATATAATGAGGGAATTGAATTGCCGCAAGATAATAAATAGCCATTATGAAAAATCCTATAAAATAGATAGGCAAAAAAGGCTTGTATTGCATAGGTTCTTTAGGGATATTTGCCTTTTTCTTTTTATTTACTCTAGGCTCAAACAAATAAAAAAGACAAAAAATAAAAATCGCAATGCCGCTACTATAAACGATAAAGACATAACGCCAAGAAAAACTCGCTAAATAGCCTCCAATTATAGTAAGGATTGCTCCCCCTATCGCTAAGACAAAGCCTTGCAAACTCAAAGCCCTATCTTTTCTCCCCACCCCTACTGCGTAATAATCCCCAAGCAAAGCACTTGCCGCAGTGGTAATAAAAGCAGTGGCAATGCCAAAAATACAGCGACTTATGAGTAATGTATAAATGCTATCCATAAAGCACCCGCTAACCCCAGCAATAATCCACACTATCATCGCAGGATAGAGAAATCTTATTTTCCCAAATCTATCCATTAAAACTCCCGCTAGAGGCGAGAAAAACACCACAAATAAAGCAGGGATTGTCAGCACAAGCCCTGTTAATGTCTCAATATGAGGTGTATTGATAAAATGCTTGCTAATAGCAGGCAGGGCAGGTGAAATCACTACCGAGCCAAGCACGGTCATCATTGCCGCAGAAAATAAAGCAAGCTTAAACATAAGACGTTCGCTTAAATGTATGATTTTTTTATCAAGTTTTGAATGCGTATTCTCCATTTATCTCCCATACAAATCAATAATCAATCAATAATCAATCAATAATCAATCAATAATTAATCAATAATAAATCAATAATAAAGTTAAAATCAACTAAAATTATATTAAGTAAGCACCTTTCCCCTACGCCATACCCGCCATTTTGTGAAATTTCTAAGTCAAAATCCCGCGTCATAGACTTTTGCAATTCTTGAATATAAAAATAGTCATTTGTAATACCTTGTAATGCCCTCTCATATTTTTGCTTAAGCAACATTACTAGCTAAGTTAAGATGAATGATAAAAAGGCTCTAGCCACTCTTTAATTTTAGTATTTTTATCATAAATATTCAAAGCTTCCTTACTAATAATGAGATTCTCAATCCCTTAAGAATAGCAAAAGAAAAGAGTGGATTTTTCAATTTTGTCCTCTCTGTAAGGTATTATCTTGTCATACTGAGCTTTGTTTGCAAAGCGAAGTATCTCTGAATCCTCAAACTTGACTTAGATTCTAAGCTTAAATTTACACTTGTCATTGCTTAAGGCTTTAGCCGAAGTATCTTAAAGATTCTACGATAAGAGATTCTTCAGCCTTGCTACGCAAAGCTTCAGAATGACAATTTAGTTTGTCCTCTTTAAAATGTGTTACCTTTCATTGCTTAAGGCTTTAGCCGAAGTCTCTCTCTTTGCAAATGTAAGCCAAATCGATTGTGTAAGCAAAGCGAAGAATCTAACAAAGAATCTCTACAAGATTCTAAAGCTTTACTAAAACTCTTAAAAGCGTTAGCTAAAGTATCTCTAATAGAATCTTTTTAGATTCTACATTTAGCCTAATTTGAAAGTCTTATTAAAGCTCTAGATTCTTTACTATTTTAATTTTTTGTCTCTCTTATTCTCTTTGAATCTTTAGATTCTTTGCTCTTTTTAGAATCTAGTAGGAGGATTCTATGGATTCTTCACCTGCTAAAGCAAGTTCAGAATGACAAGGAAAGAGGCTTGGAATGACAAATAGAATTTTTTAGGGATTCTTCACTCTCTAAAGGAGGATTTTCTGGGTTATTTTTGAATGACAAATAGAATCTTTTGAGGATTATTTACTCTAAAGCAGGTTCAGAATGACAATCTGGTTTGTCTTGTTGTCATACCAAGACCCCTTTTTTGTCATACTGAAGCGTTAGCTGAAGTATCTCTAGTAGAATCTTTTAAGATTCTACACTTAGCCTAATTGAAAGTTTTATTAAAGCTTTAGATTCTTTGCTCTTTTTAGAATCTAGTAGGAGGATTCTATGGATTCTTCACCTGCTAAAGCAAAGTTCAGAATGACAATTTAGTTTGTCCTATTGTCATACTGAGGGTGAAGCCCGAAGTATCTCTAATAAAAAACTTTAGGTTTCTTAAGTCTTTTTTTAGAATCTAGTAGAAGAGATTCTTCACTTTGCTTTGCAAAGTTCAGAATGACAAGGTAAATTTAAACTTTAAGAACAACAAAAGAAAAGAGTAGATTCTTCAGTAATGACAATATTTCCTCTTATTTCTTAACATTTCTCTTTCTATCTTGCCTTGTTAGATTTTTGCAAATCCACCTTAGCCTATTCTTGTGAATCTGGTTTATCCTATTTGCAAGTATGGGCAAAATCCTTTAGGAATTGTGTGAGGAAGCAAAAATCCTCCTTTGTCATGACTTTGGGCAAAGCCCGAAGTATCTCTTAATTATGGAATCTTAGAGATTCTTCACTTTGCTTTGCAAAGTTCAGAATGACAATTTAATTTATCCTCTTTAAAATGTGTTACCTTTTCATTGTTTAAGGCGTTAGCCGAAGTATCTTAAAGATTCTACATAAGAGATTCTTCAGCCTTGCTACGCAAGACTTCAGAATGACAATCTAGCTTGTCCTATTGTCATACTGAGGGTGAAGCCCGAAGTATCTCTAATAAAAAACTTTAGGTTTCTACACTTAGCCTAATTGAAAGTTTTATTAAAGCTTTAGTTTCTTTACTATTTTAATTTTTTGTCTCTCTTATTCTCTTTAAAGCTTTAGATTCTTTGCTCTTTTAGAATCTAGTAGGAGGATTCTATGGATTCTTCACTTGCTAAAGCAAGTTCAGAATGACAAAAAAGGCAATTCACAATCCTTTAAGTATGACAAGGTAATACATTGTAAATAGGATTCTTATCATTCTTAACATAGTAAAGAATCGCCTTGAATATAAAGAGAGGTATTTCGGCTTTTTCAAAGCCTCGCACGAGCGAAGCTACAAGCCCCACTTGCAAATAGGACAATGGGGATATTTCGCTTTATTCACGCCCTCGTACGTGCCTCACACAACTCACCCACACTTACAAATATCACAACGCTCTTATTCTTTCAAATAGGATAAACACTCTTTCCCACATTTGCGAATGGAATAAGTTAGATTGTCATTCTGAACCCTCTTTTAAGAGGGTGAAGAATCTCAAAACAAGTTTATAGTTTATTGTCATTCTTAAGGTTTAAAGCCTCAATTTACTTTGTCATTACTTAAACCTTTAGGCGAAGAATCTAAGATTCTACAATAAGAGATTCTTAAGCCTTGCTACGCAAAGCTTTAAAATGACAAAGGGAATTTGCAAGAGACTTCACAATGATAGAGTAATTTATCCTATTTGCAAGTTTTGGTAAGGGTGTTTATCATACTAAGATTCTAGGATTAAATTTACAGTCTTATCTGCAATGTATTGCCTTATCCTCTTTGCAAGTATGGGCAGAATCCTTTAGGAATTGTGCGAGAAAGCAAAATATCCCTCTTTGTCATTCTGAGCTTTGCAAAGCGAAGCGAAGAATCTAACAAAGAATCTCTACAAGATTTTAAAGCTTTACTAAAACTAAATCAGGTTTAAAGTGTAGAATCCTAAGATTCTGTAATAAGAGATTCTTCACCCTCTAAAGAGGGTTCAGAATGACAAGGTAAATTGAGGCTTAAAGCCTTAAAATAACAATAAACTATAAGCTTGTTTTGAGATTCTTCAGCCTTGCTCCGCAAGACTTCAGAATGACAAGGTGAATTTGCAAGAGACTTCAGAATGACAATCCTGCTTATCCTATTTTTGCGAATCTGGTTTATCCTATTTGCAAGTGTAGGCAAAATCCTTTGAGGATTGTGCGAGGAAGCAAAATATCCTCCTTTGTCATTACTTAAGCGAAGCGAAGTATCTCTGAACCCTCAAACTTGTCATTACTTTGAGCAAAGCCCGAAGTATCTCTAGCAAAACCTATTTACAATAGAATCTTTGCTAAATAATGACAACTTTGAGAGTTTAGCTTAATAATTTTATGATTTTCTTTCATCATTCTTGCCTATACCACTTTGGTGGGTTATCTTGCAAGGGGGAATCTTTAAATATATCGTTCATACTCTCTACATTGCTGACATTCCAAGAATCTAGGGATTGATTAAAGGATTTTGCTTTTGCAAACATACCTATCATAGTAACTACATTACTCATATTCCACGACTTTAGAGGCTGATTGAAAGATTTTGTTTTATAAAACATATTCCCCATATTTTTTACATTACTCACATTCCATTTATTTAGGGGTTGATTAAAAGATTCTGTCTCTGCAAACATACCCTCCATATCTCTCACATTCCAAGATTCTATCCCGCTAAAGTCTTTTCTTTTTGCAGGATTCTTGTAGGTATAGCTTAAGAATAAGGGCTAAAAGAATCTCAAGGATTAAGAGAATGCAAAAAGGGAAAGAACAAACAGAAAAAATAAAGAAAGGAATAAAAGAAACAAATCAAGAGAATAAAAGCCTATATGCTAAAGAACAGAAAAAGAATCTTAATCGCTTAGAAATGAAAAGCATACAAACACTAAGAGAATCTAGCATAAAGACTCAATAGCTTAAGAATTAAAAGAGAACATGAGAACAAATAAATAAAAGCATAAACTTATCAAGATAACATTCTAGCAGTCATTTCCTTTATCTTAGTCTTAAGAATATTCTCAACACACAATCTACCGATATGGAATAATTTACTATAAACTTGGAATAAATTTAATGAGTTTTTAATTGACAAATTATCCAGATTTCCTGCTAAGGCTTTATTAGGCTAAAGTATCAATATTTATCTATACAACCCCCAAATCTTCCATTTGATGTAATACAGACTGACACAAACTACACATTACTTAGGGACATGTTTGACATAAATTACAATCACAACAATACCTTGTTTATTCAGATAAGAACCCCTTAAATCATTGATGCTGTCTATTAATGAATTCTGCCATGTCGAGGATTCTGTTTGCATAGCCTGTTTCATTATCATACCATGACATAATTTTCACCAATTTACCAATCTTAATGCTTAAATCTTGCGCAATAATACTGCTATAAGAGCTACCCAAAAAATCGCTACTCACTCTCTCTTTGGTATCAAGACTTAGAATCCCAGCCATAGAATCTTTAGCATAAGATTCTAAAAGTTCGTGCAAAGAATCTAAATTGACTTCTTCTCTAAGGTAAAAAGACAAATCAGCCATAGACACATCTGCAACAGGCACTCTTAAGCTTTGTCCATGAATTTTCCCTTCCATGCTAGGAAGCACCTTTTTTAATCCAATTGCAGCACCCGTGCTTGTTGGAATGATATTATTAGGCGCGGAGCGCGAGCGTCTTTTGTCGAATCTATGGGCATTATCGAGGAGATTCTGGTCATTGGTGTAGCTATGAATTGTCGTCATGACAGCGTTCTCTATGCCATAATGTTTATCGAGGATGAAGCAAATGGGTGCGATGCAGTTAGTAGTGCAAGAAGCGTTTGAAATAATCTTTTCTCCGTTGTAATGATGAGCATTCACTCCTAACACGAAAGTTGGTGTATTGTCTCTGGGTGGCGCAGACATAATGACTTTTCTTACCCCTTTTGTCAAATAACAAGCCAATGAAGAAGAATCTAAAAATTTTCCACTAGATTCTATCATGACATCAATATCTTGTGCTTGGTTATTGTTATTTTCTCCAAAGTCAATATCTCTGGGATTTGCAGCATTGCGCACAATAATATCTTGCTCTACTTCTTGATTTTCTTTATCAGTATAAACTATCTTGAGTTTCTGTGTTGTTCCCTCATAAAAAACATGGCACTCACAACGATTTCCTAAGCTACCATGTGTCGTATCAAAATTAATGAGATAGGCTAGAATCTCCCATTTTGCAACATCATTAAGAATTTTAATTGTATGCCCCCTACGCAATGCCAAACGCAAGATTGTCCGTCCCATTCTCCCTAACCCATTAATCCCTAATACCATTTTCTAACCTGACTCCAAATTGCACAGAGAATCATAAAAACTCTCAAAGATTCTAAATAAGGCATTATAACCAAAAAATTTGCTAGAATCTTGTAGCATTTTTACACAAATCATTGAAAATATTAACAGGACAAAAGGAGACACATTGAGATATTTATTACTTACACGTGGTATGCCTTTTTGTGGTAAAACCTCGTGGATAAAGCAGTATAATCTTGAATCCTATGCACTAGATTCCAAGGTCTTTAATCGTCTCCTGCAGTCACCAAAGCTTAGCATTGAGGGAGAGAGTTACTTTTATCAATATCATAAGCTTTGCTTTAACATGCTTTTTGAAGCCTTAGAATCTCGCATGGCAAACGGTGAGTTTGTTATTGTTGAGGACTTGCATATTTCTAAGTCTTATTTCAGCAATTATAAAGAATTAGCAAATAAATATCGTTATAAAATCTTGGTTGTGGATTTTAGTGATGTCAATCTTGATGAAATTCTCATGCGAAATGAGGCTGCAAGACAGGGTCAAAATTTAGAGTATCAAGTTTATACTCAAGAAACGCTTTATTCTCTCTATCAAGAAATGCAAGATTCTATCATTCCTATCCCTTGTGAAATCATCAAGCCAAATGACATAGCAACATTACTTCACACAGAACCTTATAACCTTAATGGTTATAAGGCGATTTATCATATTGGGGATATTCAAGGTTGTTTCTGGGTATTGGAGAAATATTTAGGCACACTCAAAGATGATTGTTTTTATATTTTTTTAGGAGATTATATTGATAGAGGATTCCAAAATTATGAAGTGTTAAAATTTCTCTTTGGTCTTATGAATAAGAAAAATGTCCGACTCTTAGAGGGCAATCATGAAAAGTGGCTTTGGCATTGGGCAAATAATGAAGAGGTGCATGCAAGGGAGTTTCGCTTTAATACACAAGTAGAGCTTGAGGAAAAGGGTTTTTTAAAACACGAGGCGAGGAAATTAATAAAGAATCTTACACCCTATTTTTATTATAGATTCCATGATAAATTTGTTCTTTGCACACATGGCGGACTCTCCAATATTCCACAATCCTTGAATCTTTTAAGCGCATCAGAATGTATTTATGGGGTGGGCAACTACACAGATACCGCAGCCGTTACCCATGCTTTTAGTGCTAACACACAAGCAAATTATTACCAAGTCTTTGGACACAGGAATAAAGAAAACTTCCCTTTGGACGTGAGTGAACGTAACTATCTTTTAGAAGGTAAAGTAGAATTTGGAGGGTTTTTACGGACATTGGAACTTAATCAACAAGGATTCCATGATACTAGCATTCGCAACACACTATTTGTTTCGCAAGAAGAAAAGCAGCAAAAAGATAATCTCCAAAAAAGCTGGGATTTTATACGAAGAAGCCATTATATACAGAGTCTCTCACAAGAATCTTATTTAGCATGTGTATTTCAAGCAAAGCATACAAAAGATATACAAAAAGTTTGCTGTGCCTTTAATCCTTGTGTAATTAACACACAAACATGGAGTATTCTAGCTCGCGGAATTGAAGTAGCAAAGCACTTTCCTTCTTCTTATTTGCAAAATACATTATTGGTTAAACAACAAGATAAGGAACAAAATTCCCATAAAGAGAATTCAGGACACAATGACGTATGGCAATCTCACAGGGTTAGTTATCCCTTAAGAGTTTATACTATCAGAACGGGAGAATCTTGCACTCTTAGTTATTATAATGGCAGATTTTATTTTGTGAAAGTGGGGCAGACACTATCCGTTACAGAAAAGATTCCACAAGAAATACGTCTAAGTGAATCTAGCAAGGATACCCTCTGTACTCTTCTTAAAGAATTCAAGACGCATTCTTTTTCTTTGAACCTTATAGAACATTATCGTGGCATAGATTTGCTAGATTGTCCGTATCCAACTCAACCTTTTACATTAATCAATGTTTTTGCCAATTCTTTAGAATCAAAAGAGGCGAGCCTTGAATCTCTCAGTCAAATTGCCAATCTTTTAGACATAGAAATAAAAAAGCCCCATTGTGTTTGTGAATCTCAAAATGATTTACACAATTTATGGCAGAAAATTAATGCACGTAATCTTATGAATGAAAGTTCCGTATATAAAGATTATGTTAGTAATACGCCAGCTATAAAGCTATTAGATTCTATGAATTTAGATTCTCAACAATCTCAATATTTACATTATTTTTCGACACTTATAAAACAGCAACCCTATCTCTTTGGGAATCTTTTTGCAATAGATGCAAATGACAACTCTTATGAGCTAGATTCTCTTATCAATAGAGAATACAGG
>NZ_NXLP01000160.1:0-1086 GCF_003364125.1 Helicobacter sp. MIT 14-3879 | reverse complement strand
ATCATTGCCTTGCGCTGTGGCATAGTGGAATTTCTCACTCAAGCCAATGTGCCTATGGATATTTTATACACTCAAGCGGTTGGCAATTCTAAGCTACAACATACACAACGCGTGATGTCGGTATTTGCTCTCAAGGCTCTGCCCTGTTTAGAATCTGCAGACATTAGAGAATACGATGCGCGCCAATATGCTAGGGAAGAGCTATGTGATTATCAACAAGATAGAGGACATGATAAGGAGAAAGAATGAAGCTTTATGAATATGTCAGAATCATAGAGGCAAAAAGACAGGAGAGGAAACTCAAAGTTTTAGGAGTCGTGGTGTATGCTAAAATATCCGATGATAGCGATCCTTTAGCCAAAAAATCTATTAGATTTATGGGGAGTGAGAGGCTGATAAGACGCGTGCGCGTGGCAGATTCTCATAGAGATGCTACAGAGATTTTCATCGGGAATCTTAGATTGTATGCCCTCATACGAACTCTCAAAGACAGGCTATATGGGGATTATCAACAACAAAAAGAAATCAAGGTTTTAGGTCATTCTCTCTGCAGATTGATAGAGACTCGCTACTACAATGCAATATATTGGGGCGACACACTCCTTAGGCTTGTCCGAACCGAAAAAATACTTGCAGATTCTCTCAAACACTACAATCGCTCCTATGATGTCGCCTATGTGCTATTTAATCAAATCGGTGAAACCTATGTGTTTTTAGCCTATATGTTTGATACTCATTATAAAAGATATGGACAAAATCCCCTGTTTATCACTACCAAAGATTCTCAAATCCCCCTGCTTAAAGCCTTGTGTCCTGAAATCCCCTCTATCCATATCCAAGCACTTGCTTATAAAGATTTCAGACATAGCCACTTTTCACTCAATGGCTTAAAAGTCTTTGGTATTATCAAGATAGGGAAGTTTTCAGAGGTATGGAAAAGTGTGCCTGCGGGGAAGGCGCATTATTTTAGCTTTATGCTGAATCTATTGGGTATCGCGCCTCACACACTTTCTATGCGCAAGATTCAAATCCCCCAAGCAAAACAAGAGAGCATGTTGCAAAAAGTGCGCGCGATAGGGCTTAATC
>NZ_NXLP01000005.1:0-99249 GCF_003364125.1 Helicobacter sp. MIT 14-3879 | reverse complement strand
GAGAATTATAAGACCTGATACTTAGTATCTGTCAAGGGGTGATTTATGAAAAATATCATATTTGCCAAGATTAATCAATAAGATTAATCAATAAGATTAATCAATAAGATTAATCAATAAGATTAGTCAATGAAAAAAGGGGTGATTGAGTGAAAGGGGATTGTAAGGCGTGAAATTTAAAACTCTCTAGCCTTTCTTTATCTCTACAGCTCTAGCAGTCAAACTAATAACAGGATTTAAAACTCTCTAGTATTTCTTTGTCTCTACTAGAATTGAGTGAAAGAGATTGTAAGGTGTGGATTTTAGATAAAGTGTTATTAATTTAGAGTTAAATTAAGTAAAAATTAAGCCTATTATGTAGCTTAATGGCTTAGTTTGGATAGATAATAGATAATCTTAGAGATTTAGAGATGAGAAATGCAATGGCAATAAAGTATGCTCTACACAAGTAATAACATAAATTGGATTTAGAGATGAGAAGTTTATAGGATAATAAAGCAGTAACAAAGCTCCTAAACTTATAGGATTTTAGGGTATTATTTGGATAGATAACGATAATAGATACCAATGGATAACAAGGAATAGATGTTTGATGATACTAATGGATAGATACAAGGGATAGGTAGCTTGATAGATACTAAAAGTATAGATACCAAAAGTAAAGATGTTAGATAGATTAAATAGATACCAACAAATGAGGCTAAGTATAGAATCTTAAAGATTCTATAAGAGATACTGCAATGATAAAATATCACTTTATAATAATAGAGATACTTCGGGCTTTGCCCTTTAATGACAAAAGAAGGAGTCTTATACAAGCCTTTTGGAATTTAAGGTATTAAAACTAAAGCACAGGTTTGAATTATAAATTAACTTCTTATCTATAATCTAAATTAATGTTAGAATCTAAAATTTTATTAACCCTTAAATTAAGCTATTAAATCTATAATTTAAGAAAAATACTCTATTAAAGTTCAAATATCTCTTTTGGATTTTTTAAAAACAAGATTTAATGATTTTTATTTTATTATTTTTTATTTTCTGCAATAATATACAAATGCGGGGGGGATATTTTGCCATACTATTTTAGAGGTTCTTATATTAGCACCAAACATATTAATTAATTGGTTTTTAAAGTTTGTTGCCATGATAGTTGGTAGTATGTAAGCAAAGGTAGTGAAATATCCACCATTGTTTAACGCATTATATATTTCTTCAAGCAATTCTTTTTGCTCCATTTTTTTAAGCATTGCCCAAGGTATTCCAGATATTATTGCATCTGCACCTTTCATTCCTCTTTTATTCATCATATATGTTAGATTACTTGCTGAACCTACTTCTATGTCTAGTTTTTCTACTTTGTTAGATAATTTTGCTGCCATTTTAGGATTAATTTCTATTGCAAAAAAATTTGCATTTGGATTTTTTTTACTTAGAATTGTTTGTGTAAATACCCCTGTTCCAGCACCGATTTCGATAATATTTTTTGCTTTTTCTATATTGATATTACTTGTTATTGCATTGCTAAGTCTTTTGCTACTTTGACATATAGCACCCATTTGTCGAGGGTTTTTAATATAATGGTAAATAAACATAATTTCCCTTTTTCATTATTAAACTTTAATTATAATAAAATATTAATAGAAGCATTCTTAATATTTTTAAAATTGCACCCAAAAAATAATCATCTATAATAAGAAATTTTTATGTATTTATATGATTAGTAGTCTGTTGTTTGCCCTATAATCTTACCATTTTCATCTATATAAATTTTTATTTTATTTTCTAATTGTAGATTATATATCTCCCATTCTTTCTTAATTTTTAAAATTTTCATATTTGGGAAATTATTTTTTATTATTAGTGTGATGTTTTCAGGAAGTGCTTTTGTTTCTATTCCAATATATCTTCTTATTTCTTCCCATTCACCACTTAATGATAGCTCTATTTGATGTCCATCTGATAATAGAATCTCAAAATTATCATCACTTTGTTTTATGTGAATGATATTTGCATCAAAATTGTTTTTTATAAAATTTTGTGCATTTTGTGGTAGATTGCTTATTGGAACTGATATATCTGCAAGTAAATATCCTATAAATACTGCAAATATTAAAGTAAAAGATTTCATTATCTTAAATATTCCTTTTTTGTTATATGGCATTATAAATATAATTAAAGATATTAGAGATGAATTTTATTTAAGTAGTAAATATAGTTTGGTAGATACTTCTTTTTAAAGAAGTATCTAAAGAGGTGGTATTAATTTTTGTTTTTAGCTTCATTTACTTTTAAGTTCCTTCCTAAAAACTCTGCATTATTTAATCCCTCAATAGCATTAAGCGCATTATTATCATCCATTTCAACAAAACAAAATCCCTTTGGTTTTCTACTTTCTTTATCTAAAATAATTTTTACTGAATGCACTTCTCCAAACTTGCTAAATAGTTCACTAATTTGTTCTTTAGTGGCACTATAAGACATATTCCCTACATAAACACTTTTCACCATATTCTCCAAAATAAATTTTAATAGGATATAATCCAAAATCATACCATTTCAAAGTTTCAAAATAAATGGCTATATATCCTAAGCAAAATAAGCTTAAAAGGAGTTTATAATTATATTTTTATATAGGTTAATTTTATGATTAGTATAGAAATTACTATTTTTGGTATTGTTCAAGGAGTTGGATTTCGTCCATTTATATATAATTTGGCTAGAAAATATAATATTAAAGGATATGTAAAAAATGTAGATTCTAATCTTTTAATACTAGCCCAACATAAAGATTCTAAAAAGATTAGTTATTTTATTAGTGATATTAAAGATTCACCTCCAAAAAATGCAAAGATAAGCGATATTAAAATATCTAAAATAGCACTCAAAAACACTTTCTACAATTTTATTATTAAAAAAAGTGATAATACAAATGAATGTTTTTTAGATTCTGCTATTCCTCTTGATTTATCAATATGCAAAGAATGTTTAAAAGAGCTAAATGATAAAAATAATAAAAGATTTAATTACGCATTTATTAACTGCATAAATTGTGGTCCCAGATATAGCATAATAGATTCTCTTCCTTATGATAGGGAAAGAACATCGATGAATAAATTTATAATGTGTGAATCTTGTAAAAATGAATATGATGATATTTTAGATAGGCGATTTCACGCACAACCAAATAGCTGTAATAAATGCGGTATAAATCTTAAAATATATGATAAATTTAATAATGAATTTAGTAGTGATATTTTTAAAATGTTATCTTTATTATTATCTCAAAATAAGATTCTAGCAATTAAAGGTATAGGTGGTTTTAATTTACTTTGTAGTGTTAATTTTGAGACAATTAGTATTTTAAGAGAGAGAAAAAAGAGGGAGAGAAAACCTTTTGCTATTATGTTTAGAGATATTACTCAAGTTAAGAGATATTTTGATATTAGCATATTTGAAGAAAATTTACTTTTATCCTCTCACTCTCCTATTGTTCTACTTAAGAATCCAAAAATAAAGTTTCCATATAATTTATCTTTTAATCTAAATACTTTTGGTGTAATTATTGCTTATAGTCCGCTTCATAAATTAATTTTTAAGTATCGCAAAACACCTCTTATTTTTACTTCTGCAAATATTAGTAATGGAGTATTGATTAAAGATAAAGATGAAGCATTTGAAAAAATAGGACATATTTTTGATTATTTGCTTGATTATGATAGAGAAATTCTTAATGTTATTGATGATAGTTTGCAAGTGATTTTAGGTGATAATAAGGCACTTTTACTTCGCTCAGGTCGTGGACTTTATCCATTATTTTTAAAAACTAATTTTTATAGCAATGATGTTATTTTGGCACTTGGGGCACATCAAAAGAGTCAAATTAGTATTTTTTATAAAAAAAATATCATTATTTCGCCATATATTGGGGATTTAAATAGCATAGATGTAATTTTTAGAATGCAGCAAAATATAGAATTTTTGTTAAAAACATATAATTTAACTCCAAATATAATTTTAAGGGATTGTCATAACTTATATGAGAGCTCTAAGATAGCTAGTAATTTGGCTAAAAAATATAATGCAAAGATTTATAAGATTTATCATCATAGAGCCCATTTTTATAGTAATTTAGTAGATAATAATTTATTAAATAGTGATAATATCTTAGGTGTTATTTTTGATGGAACAGGTCTTGGTGAAGATAAAGACATACAAAGAATTTGGGGAGGAGAGTTTTTTATTAAGCAAAATAATACTTTAAAAAGAATCTTGCATTTTAGTTATTTCCCACTTCTTGGTGGTGATAATGCTATAAAAGATATTAAAAAAGTAGCATTAGGAGTTTTATTTAGCGTATATGATAATGATATACCTTCTATTTTAAAACATAAATTTGAAAATATAGATATTTTTTATCAAATGTATAAACAGGGTATAAATTCTCCACAAACAAGTTCTATTGGTAGAATCTTTGACTGCATAGCATTTTTTTGCGGTCTTGAGTATCAAAATTTTGATGGAGAGAGTGGAGGATATATAGAATCCTTATATGATAAAAAAATAAAACAATTCTATAAGTATGAAATAAATAATGATGAAATCTCTTTTTCTTTAATGATTAAATCTATGATTTGTGATTTAAAAGAAAGTAACTATAAAACTTTAATTGCCTCAAAATTCATAAATACATTGACGGATTTAATTCTTAATATAGCATTAAAGTATAAAATTAATGTTATTTTTAGTGGTGGTGTTTTTGCAAATAAGGTTCTTTGTGATAGAATTATTTATGAGTTTAAAAAACATAAAAAACATAAAATTAAATATTTTATGCACAACAATATTCCTCCAAATGATAGTGGAATTTCAATTGGACAAATTGGTGCATTTATAAACAATGATGTGTTAGAAATAGAATAAATATTTTTGGAGTAACAATTTGATATTAGATATTTCACAAAAAATTTTAAGTAAAAATGATATTAAAGCAAATGAATTAAGAAAGATTTACAAAAAAGATAATGTATTTGTTTTAAATTTTATGAGTTCTCCAGGTAGTGGTAAAACTACACTTTTAGAATCTATGGCAGAATTTAGAGAATTTAAATTTTGTGTGATTGAGGGTGATTTAGAAACTAATAGAGATGCCCAGAGGTTGTCAAAAAGAAGAATTCCTGCATATCAAATTACCACAGGAGATGCCTGCCATTTAGAAGCTAGTATGATTGAAAAAGCATATTTAGAGTTAAAAGATAAAAATGAATTAAGAGATTATTTAATAATTGAAAATGTTGGTAATCTAGTTTGTCCTGCAAGCTATGATTTGGGAGCAAACCTAAAAGTGGTTCTTTTATCTACTCCAGAGGGTGATGATAAAGTTTTAAAATACCCTAGTATGTTTTTGTGTGCAGATATTATAGTTATTACTAAAAGTGATATTGCTTCATTTTTTAACTTTAATATAGAAAATGTCAAAAATGATTTATCCAAAATTAATCCAAAAGCAAAGTTATTTATATTAAATAATAAAGATAAGGTTGCAATAAAAAGCTTTATAGAGTATATTAAAGAATGTAAAACTTCAAAGGAGTAAAAATGTGTTTAGCAATACCTTCTAAAGTAATATCAATTAATAAACAAACAAATATGGCTACTTTAGATACTATGGGTGTTAGAAGAGAGGCAAGCTTAGATTTAATGAATGAAGAGGTAAATATTGGGGAGTTTGTATTGCTTCATATTGGTTATGTAATAAATAAGATTGATGAGGAAAGTGCAATAGAATCTCTAAAAATATATGATGAAATTATAAAAGAAATGGAAGAAGAGGAGAGAGAATTAAGAGAGGCAAATTTATAAAATTTAGAGATATTTTGTGGATATTAAAATATTTATAATAAATTTGTTAGATTCCACTGATAGAAAAGAATCTATGACTAAAAAGATTAAAGAAATAGATGATTTTAATATTTATATTAATGAAGATAGAGTAAAATTTGTAGAATCTAAGACAGGTTACGATAAATTCAATTCTGTAGAATCGAATAATTTGTATTTTTATTTTTTCCCTGCAACCTCAGCATATAAAATAAGAAATAAAGAAATTGAAATTTTAAATTATGATAGTTTTAGGGCTAGAATAATAAAGGGTAAAGATTTAAGTTTTGGTGAAATTGCTTGTTTTCACTCACATTATAGTTTATGGCATAAGGCTTTAGAATTAGATTCTCCAATCATTGTATTAGAAGATGATATAGAATTTTCCTATAATTTTAAAGAAATAATTAATATTTATAATTCTAATTTTGAATATGTAAGATTGATGTATTTATTTGATAAAAAAACTATTAAATTAAGAGATAATTTTTTTATTAGTTTTGAGAAAGTTTCTGGAGCACAGGGGTATTATATTACACCAATTGCGGCAAAAAAGCTAATTAAAAATGCAAAATATTTTTTTCACTGCGTTGATGACTATATGGATATGTTTTTTTTACATAATGTGCTAAATATAATCTATAAGCCATTTTTAATAAGCGATACTGGAGCAGAAAATAGCACTATAAAAGACCGCAATAAAGAAAAGGTAAATAAAATAGGGAGAGAAATTTCTAGGATATATCTTTTTGTTTTTAGAAAATATCTTTTTTTATTATTTAATTTTTTAAGAATAGCTCGTTTAAGAAATGCTTAAATTGTTTTATAATTTCAATCTTGTGGATTTGTATGCTTGAAGATTCCTCAAATATTAGGCTTAAGGCTGCTAGTAGTTTTTATCCAAGAAGATTTGGCATCTCTTCTTTAAGAACTCATATATTTGGGGCTCCAAAATGTGGTAAAACATCAATAGCACTGCATTATGCTAATAATTTTAAAAATCCGTTTTATATTGATTTTAACGACTTTAGAAATTCACTAGATTTAATAAAAC
The DNA here is from genome assembly GCF_003364125.1 of Helicobacter sp. MIT 14-3879. NCBI lineage: Bacteria > Pseudomonadati > Campylobacterota > Epsilonproteobacteria > Campylobacterales > Helicobacteraceae > Helicobacter > Helicobacter sp. MIT 14-3879. Next base: position 92,315 of record NZ_NXLP01000005.1, on the reverse strand, counting down.
AAGCTTTGCTTAAAATTTCTATGGAAAAAAAAGTAGATTGTTTAGTGCTTGATAACATTCCACATAATTTCAATATTTTCCCAAATATTGAAAATATAATAACTATCAATGAATATAGTAATTCAAATTTTAATACCAAAGAGATTCTTATGCTAAATTTTGAGGAATTCATAGGTTTTGATAAAAGCAATCAAAGTATCAACCATTTGTTTAATAATTTTCTTAAATATGGTGGTATGCCAAGTTTGATTAATCTAAAAGAGCATAGAATAGAACAAGCAAAGATTGATTTATTAAATTTAAGTTTTAAAGAAAATCAAAATATAATATTCTCTTTATTTTTATTTCAAGGTCAATGTGTTAGTATAAATCAAATCTATCAATCTTTTAAAAAAAAATACATTAAAATTTCAAAAGATTCTATTTATAGTTTAATTAAAGATTTACAAAATCGTAGAATCTTATATTTAGTTCCAAGTTTTAATATACAGAATTCACCAAAAAAATTATTTTGCTTTGATTTTAGCATTAGAAATATTATTAGCTATGAGAAAAATTTTTTAGCTACTTTTGAAAATATGTTATTTATTGAGCTTTTAAGCTTAAATAAGCCAATTTTTTATGATAAAAAAATTAATTTAATTTGTAATAACATAGGCTATATAATTGCTCCTTTTAAATCAAAAGAAATGATAAAATATATGCTAAATAATATTGATTTTTTTGGTTTAGAAATTATTGTAGTAACTTTAGAATTAAATGATGAGGTTGTAATTAATGGTAAGGTTATTATAATAAAAAGCTTTATAAACCTAGCCCTTAGAGAATAAAGTCTTAAGTTATTTTTTTATACAATGTCTAACTTTAAAATAATAAAAGAGGTGTTTGTATGTTTGCAATAAATGGGACAGGAAGAATTGGGCTTTGCACTGCTAGACTTATTGGAGAGAGAAATGATATTGAACTTGTAGCTATTAATAGCACAGCAGATGTTGATACTTTAATTCATCTTTTATCTTATGATTCAATTCATAGACCTAGTGTTTCTATAAAAAAAGTAAATGATAATACAATTTCTATTGGAAGTAGTAAAAATGTTAGGGTGTTAAGTGATAGAAATATAGATAATCTTGATTTTGGAAATGCAAAATGTGTTATTGAGTGTACAGGAAAATTTAACTCATTTGATAAATCAAAAGCCCACTTAAAAGGCAATATTAAAAAGGTAGTTATTTCTGCTCCTGCAGATAATGTGCCTATGTATATTTATGGTATAAATCATAAATCTTACAGAGGTGAAGCAATAGTGTCAAATGCTTCTTGCACTACAAATTGTCTTGCACCATTAATTCAAGTTTTACATAATAATTTTGGCGTAGAATCTGGACTTATGACTACAATTCATAGTTATACAAATGACCAAAATGTCCTTGATGTTAAACATAAAGATTTGCGTCGTGCAAGAGCAGCTGCCTTAAATATGATACCAACTAGCACAGGAGCAGCAAAGGCAATAGGTAAAATTTTTCCAGAATTAGATGGTAAATTAAATGGATTGGCTATTAGAGTCCCAACACCAAATGTTAGTCTAGTTGATTTATCAGTTAGGCTTAAGAAAAAAGTGAGTGTAGAATCTATAAATAATGCCTTTTTAAATGCAGAAAAAGCTAATCCTAATTTGATTAAAAATGACTTAAATAAACTTGTTTCAAGTGACTTTATAGGTTGTAAAATTAGCTCTATTTTTATTCCTGATAAAACAATAGTTATAGATGATTATAATGCAAAGATTCTTGCTTGGTATGATAATGAGTTAGGTTATAGCTCTAGATTGATAGATTTGAGTGTATATGTAAGCAATGATTAAATTTAAAGATTATTTTGCAAAATCATCAAATAAATATAATGTTTCAAAAGAGGCTATTAACGCTTTATTTAAAGCAATTTGTGAGGAAAGAAATAAAAATATTAGTGGATATTACAACCTTCCTTATGATAAAGAGGCAATATTAGATTCTAGGAAGTATATTAAAACAAACAATGCTTTTTTAAGTAGTATTTCAAATCTTATAATAATTGGTATAGGTGGTAGTTCTCTTGGTCTAAAAGCAATAGATTCTATGTTATCACATTTACAATATCGTAGGGATTTAAATCTAAAATTTTTAGAACATACAGATCCTATCAAAATAGAAAAATCCCTAAAAAAAATAAAATTAAAAAATTCTCTTTTTATTGTTATTTCTAAATCAGGTAAGACTATTGAAACGCTCTCACTTATGAAATATGTTTTAAAACATTATGAGTTGCTAAAAAATCATAATAATAAAAAACATCTAATTTTTATTACAGATAAAGATTCTCCCTTAGAATCTTTTGGTAATTTAAATAATATTACAACATTTTGTATTAATCCAAACATAGGAGGTAGATTTTCAGTTCTTAGCACTATTGGAATCTTACCTCTTAGTATTCTTGGATATAGGGTTGAGAATATTTTAAGTGGTGCTAAGAAATTATCAAATAGTTTTTTTAATCGCAAAGAAGATCATATTTTAAAAAAGGCAATATTTTTTGGAAATAATAGAGATAAATTTCATATAAATATTTTATTTTCATATTCTAGTGTTTTTAAGGATTTTAATGCTTGGTATGTTCAGCTTTGGGGTGAGAGTTTAGGTAAGTTAAATAGCTTTGGAAGAAAAACAGCTCTAACCCCAATAGCTTTAATTGGAAGTATTGATCAACATTCGTTTTTACAGCTAATTGTGCAGGGTGTTATGGATAAGACTGTTACATTCTTAAGCTTACATCAAAAGAGCTATGAAAATCCAAAAATACCAAAGATAAATATGAAATTTTTAGATTCTTGTGATTTTGTTAATGGTGTTAGTTTTGCTTCACTTCTTCAAAAACAACAACTCTCTACAATGGAGGCTATACAAAAAGAGGGTGTGCCAACAGACCATATAGAAATTAAAGAGTTAAATGAAGAGAGTGTTGGTAGTTTGATAATGTATTATGAATTATTAACATCTTGTGCTGGTAAAGTATTAGATATTAATGCCTATAATCAACCCGGGGTTGAATTTGGTAAGAAGATTTTAATTACAAAATTTAAAAGGTGATTTTTGAAAAGTAATTTTATAATTATTTTTGATGATTATAAAAACATAGTATTAGGCTTTTTTACAAAAAAGGATTTTTTAAAAGTATTTATAATTGGCTTTTTGATTTATTATATTGGTTTATATGCACTAATTAGGGCAGATATTTATTATATTGATGATTATTATGTATCTATAATTAGTTTTTCATCTTGGGATCATTTTAGTAGATTTTTTGCTACATTTTTATATAAGGCTTTATTTTTATTTCAAGATTTTGTAGATATTTCTCCTTTTAGTCAATTTCTTGCAATTATTCTATTGGTTTTAAGTGGAATGATATTGCTTTATATTATTCATAATAAGTTTTCAATAATTGGCATAATATCAACAATTCCTCTAGGGCTTAGTCCTTATTTTTTAGAAAATATGTCATATAAATTTGATAGTTTTTTTATGGCATTTTCGATATTTATTGCAATTTTCCCATTTTTGTTTGTATATAAAAGAATCTTATTTGCTATATCTAGTATTATTTGCTTAATTCTTATGTATATTACTTATCAAGCTAGCAATAGTATTTATATTGTGCTTGGAATTTATTTTAGTATTTATTTTTGTTTAGTTAGAGAAAATGGGGTTTTGTTTTTTCTTATATTTTGTTTTAGCTTTATTGCAGCAAGTTTAGTTTTTAAATTCTTTATTATGATACCATTTGATAGTTATGTTAGTGATAAGATTGTGGCTAACTTATTGTTAGGTAGTATAAATAATTTAATTTTGTATTTAAAATATTTATTGCTAGATTTATTTAATACTCAATATTTTATCCTCTGCATTGTGCTTATGATTTGTTTTATTTTTAGCTTTGCATCATTAAGCAATCAGCACAAATTAATATCATTATTGTTATCTACTAAATTTATAATATTTGGAATCTTATTTTCTTATGGCGTATATGCAGTATTACAAAAGCCTCTTTTTGAACCTAGAGCATTTATTGGTATAGGTTTATTTATAGCATTATTATGTATAACAATAACAATAAAACCTAGATTCTATCATTCACTCCTTGTAATTTTGATAGTATTTAATTTAATAGTATTTGCAAACGCATATGGTAATGCAATGCAAAAGCAAAGCCAATATTTGCACTTTAGGAGTGAATTGCTATTAAGAGATTTAATAAATATTAACAATAAAGATATGATTGTTATATTAGAAGGTTCTATTGGAATGGCTTATCCTACAATAAAATTTATAAATACCTATGGAGAAATTGCAGATAGATTAATTCCAAAGATTATGATTAAAACAAGTTGGGATTGGAGCTATGCTCCATTACTTCATCTTAAAATGCCATATAAGGTTTATGATAAATATTGTCTAAATTGGAGAAAAAATTTTAGCCAAAAGCAAATTAGGAATGCTAAAGTATTAATAAATAACAGTTATCATAGCATTAAAAAGCTAGGTTCTTGTTATATTGTAGAGCTAAAAGAGATAAGTAATAGTTTTAATAGAGTATTTAATTAAGTTTAAATTACTTTAGAAACCCCATTGATTTTGTATTATCAAAACTAGAATCTAACTCTTTTTTAATTTCGATTATAAAATCATCATTACTAAATATTGGATTATTTTTCGTAGCTACTTTGTATGCAGTATTTTTTATAATAATTTTTATTTGTCCCCCTGTAAGTTCAAAAGTAGCTAATTTTTCTATATTAAAATTTTTTTGATATATTGCGTGCTTTGGCAGGAGATATTTCCAAATTTTAATTCTTTGTTCAAAATTTGGTTTTGCAATTTCAATTTTATAATTAAATCGTCTTGAAAAAGCAGAATCTATATTATCAAGCAAATTTGTAGTGGCAATTAAGATTCCATCAAATTTTTCAATTTGTTCTAAAAATATATTTTGCATTTGATTATACATTTTATCTACACTATTACCCAGTGTGCTTCTTTGGCTTAAGAATTGGTCTGCTTCATCTAGCAGTAAAATTGCATCTTTTTTTAAATCTTTAGTTATATTTTTATATGTATCAAAGATTTTTCTAACATTTTTTTCACTTTCTCCAACATACATTGATAATATTTTTGAGCAATCAAGACTAAGAATAGGTTTTTTTAGAGCATTTCCTAATGCGTATGCAGTTATAGTTTTACCCGTTCCAGGGGCTCCATAAAATATAATCTTAGCATCAATACCCCTTTTATTATCTTTTATCCCCCATTGTTTTAGCATATTTATAACCTTTAAATCTAGCTGTTTAATTAATAATTCTAAAGTCTCTTTTGTCTTATCTGGGAGAACAATATCTTTAATAGATACTTTTTTATTGACTATTTCAAAAATATCTTGATTTTTAATTACAGAATTTATTAGTAATTTTTGTGATTTTCTTTGAATCTTTGGGTGAATTATTTTTTGCAATATTTGTGCAGGGATATAAAAACTTTTGCTTATTGTTCCACCAAATGGGCTTAAAATATCTTCATCATAATCAATAAGTCCATTTTGTATTAATGTGCTTTTTTCATCAAAAATATATTTATTGCTTATTTTTGAATATTCATCATTGCTTATTAGCTCAATTAGTGCGTTAATTTCACGCATTCTTTCATTTTCTGCGTAGTATTCTTCTTTTAATAGTGCAAAAAATACTATTTTTTCTTCTACTTTTAATGAATATGGTTTTAGGAAAGATATGATATTTAGTTTTTTGTCAGTTATTTCAAGCCTCTTTGTAATGCAGCTAGAAATTGAATCTAGATTATTTTGTATATTAGTATATATTTTAGAATTATCTTTTTCTGTTCTTCTTAAAAATGCAAGTTTTTTTAAAAGATTAATTTTTAAAAATTCATCTTTTAGATAATCTAAGTCATCATTATAGGGTGTGATAGTTGGCAAGTTAAAGTCACTTTTACCATTTTCTAGGATTTTTAAAAAACTTGGAGTTAAACTAACATAGCTATTTAATAACTCTAAGAGCATAATCTCACTATTATTAATATCATTTGTTAGATATAGGTATTCTAAATTTAGTAGAGATTTTATGTGATATATGTAGTTTGTAGCTTCTAGAGACTTTTTATTAAAAACATTTTCTATGATGTTTGAAACTAAGAAATTATTTTGATTTTCAAGCAAACATTGTGACATATATTGTAGAATTTTACCTTCTTGGAGAGAGCAATTAAGACTTAAGAATAACTGATTCTTGGATAGATTTTTTGATTTTATAAAGTTGATATAGTATTTCAAACCTTGTCCTTATGAATTATTTTGTTAAAATATTATCTTTATAAAACTTAAAAATATTCAATTTTCTTAGAGGTTTTTGTGAATAATAATTTTTTTAGACCATTGCTTGATGATAGCGACTTATTAGCCTTTGTTAGAGATGATATTATTTTACAAAAAGATACATTATATTTTGATTGGACTGCAAGTGGCTTAGAATCTAAGAGCATACTTAGGAGAATGGAGAATATTTTAGGAAGATATGCTAATACTCATTCTAATAGCTCAAGGAATGCTAAATTTATTTCAGAGTTATATTTAGAAGCTAAAGTAAAGTTAAAAGAATTACTAGGATTAAGTGAGGATTTTTTTATAATTCCTAGTGGGTATGGTGCAAGTGGGGCTATGAAAAAATATCAGGAAATAAAAGGTATTTATATCTCCCCTTTATTAAAGAATATGCTAAATGATAAATTAAAAGCCTTAAAAATTAAACTAGAGAAGCCAAAAATTTTAATTGGACCTTATGAACATCATTCAAATGAGATTAGCTTAAGAGAGGGTTTTTGTGAATGTTTAAAAATACCATTAAATAATAATGGAATAATATCTCTAGATTCTATGCAAGAAATTTTAGATTCTAATTCTATTTCTTTTGCATCTATTAATATCGCTTCAAATGTTAGCGGAGTTATAGCACCATTTAAGCAAATCTCAAGCAAACTTAGAACAAAAAATATAGATATAGCTTTTGATTTAGCAGCAATTTCTGCACATAATAATGTTTCTTGTGATTTATTTGATAATGCTTTTTTATCTCCACATAAGCTTTTAGGAGGTATTGGTAGTTGTGGAATTCTATGTATTAAAAGAAATTCTTTTGACACTTCGCTTCCTCCTACATTTAGCGGTGGAGGAAGTGTAAAATATGCCTCTGCAAACTATCATTATTATATTGATGATATAGAACAAAGAGAGGATTCTGGAACACCCCCTATTTTAGAGCTATTTAAAGCTGTATTAGCATATCAGTATAGAAATGAGGTTGGATTAGACTTTATACAAAGACGAGAGAGGGTGTTATATGAGATTATGCTTGAAGAATTAAGAGAAATTGAAGGAATAGAAATATATGGAATAGATTGTGATGCCTCCTATTTACCTATTATTAGTTTTAATGTAGATTCTATTTCTCCTTATGACTTAGCTTATGAATTATCTTATTATTATGGTATTGAGACTAGGGCAGGATGTAGCTGTGCAGGACCTTATGGGCATTATTTATTAAATAAAGATGAAATAAAAGATATTAACTTAGTATCACTAAAACCAGCGTGGCTTAGGGTTAGCTTACATTATAGTCATAATTTTAATGATATAGAATACTTTATTAGCTCAATTAAAAAGATAATAAAAAGATTAAGATAGTTTAAATTATTTTTCTCATATTAGTTAAGTTTATTAAGTATCTCTTTATATTTTATAATAAAAATTTTAATACTTTTGCAATAAACTTTTTATTGAAACAAATTACAAATTAGGAGAAATTAATGCTAAAAAATAAATTCATAGCTTTTGCTATTTTTGCTTTGTTTAGTGCCACTTTATATGCTGATGTTCATGCACATTGGGGGTATGGTGATAAAAATGGTCCTAAAAATTGGGGAGATTTGGATAGTAGTTTTGAATTATGCAAAAATGGAAATAAACAAACACCTATCAATATTATTACTGCTAATGCTTTAAAAACAAAAAATAATGTAAAGTTTAGTTATAGCAATACTACTAAAGATATTGTTAATAATGGACATTCTATTCAGATTAATACTAATTCAGGAAATATTATTACATTTAATGATGTTCCCTATGAGCTCAATCAATTCCACTTTCATACACATTCTGAAAACCAAATTGATGGCATTATTTATCCGCTTGAAGCTCATCTTGTCCATAAAAATAAAGATGGAAAATTATTAGTGGTTAGTGTGCTTTTTAAAGAGGGTAAAGATAATAAAGCATTAGCCAAAATTATTAAAGATACACCAAAGTCTATTAATAAAACAAGTAAATTTGAAGGATTTATTATAGATGATTTATTGCCTAAAGATAGAGGTTATTATGAATTTATAGGAAGCTTAACAACACCACCTTGTTCTGAAGATGTTGAGTGGATTGTAATGAAAAATCAAGTTGAAATCTCTAAAAAACAAATCGATAGTTTTAAAAATATACTACATTCTAATGCAAGAGATGTTAAACCTCTAAATGATAGAATTATAAAGGTAACAGAATAAAATTAATTCTATATCTTATAAGATATAGAACCCTACCTTAGACTTTTTAACAAATGGGTTTTTTTGAAATAGTATCTACAATATTAATATCTATTACAAATATATTTATAATCACAATATTTACATATATTTTTATCTTCGCATTTATTAAATTCTATTTCACCATTTAGTTCATTAAGGCTTTCTTGTAAAGCTTTCTCGCACTCTAGTTCATCATTAGAATCCATAATATATTTTTTGTTTTTATATAAATCATAATACAAACAAGTTATATTATCATATTCATTTTGCAAGGCTTTTTTATAGATTAATAATTGCAGATAAGTTTCATTTTTAATATTAAAATCTTTTTTTAATTTATAATCTATGATGTATATTTGATCATTTATTTTATCAATCCTATCAATATAGCACAAAAAGTTAAAATTACCCATACTAAACTCTTTTTTTACTTCTTGAGCAATTATTTTTGTGCCATTTTTTATTGCCTGTGTTTGTTCTTTTATAAATTCTTGTAGATTATTTTTAATAATCTCTATATCAAGTCTTTTGCTAGTTTTATATTTTTTGGTGAATTCTTTTATTAAATTAGGTAGTTTTGATACATCAAAATTTTCTCCTAGATTTTTAAATATATTATGAAGTATTGAGCTATCATTTTCTTCTTTTTCTTCATTATTATTAATATTGCAAATATATTTAAAATAAAACTTTAATTTACATTCCATAAATATTTTTAATGAAGATGCAGAGAGGTTAAATCTCGTATTTTTAGCTATAAATATTTCTTCCTTATAGGTTTTATTAATCTCTTTTGGGAAAAATCTCCAAATAGCATCACCATCTTTACTTTCAAACTTCAATTCATTTAGCAAACTACTTGGAAGTTTATTTTTACAAAAAGCAATTTCTACATTTTTTGCATTTTGTATTAGGGTGTAGTAGTAATGCCTCTGTAAGTTCTCTTTATCTTTTAAGGTAGGTATTTTAGTATGTTTTCTAATATTTGTATTTAAAAACATATCATTATTATTTAATTTTGGAATTAAGTCTTCATTAAAATCTACAATAATCACTCTCTCAAAACTCACACCCCTACTTTCTAATACCCCTATTACTTTTACTTTGCCACCATTGTTATCATCAATATTATCTATATTTGAGAGTAAAAATTCAAATATATCATCATAAGATAAATTTTCAAATATACCTTCTATTGCTAAAAGTTCTAATTCATTATCCAAGTTTATCAAGGAAAGCACATTTCTTAGTTTTGATTTTGTAGCATCTAGGATTATAGAATTAGATTCTATATTGCTGTGTTGTGTATTTGTTAATATTTTAGATTCCTTAATATTTATTACTTCTCTTATTTTCTTAATCTTTTTAATTAAGGCAATGTTTTTAATTCCCATAGCATAATTTAGATTTCTTTTAATATCAAATATTTGTAGATATTTGCTAAATTCCTCATCAGGCACAATAACAGCAATACTCTCATATCCATTTTTAAGCCACTCATTTATCTTTGCTATTACTAAGAGGGCTTGATTTATCCTCATTTCAAAGCCATAGACATTAATCTTAGGGTTTGTGTGAGTTAGTTTTTTGCTATCTAAAATCTCAAATTTATTTATATTTAAAGTGTATTTTGTGTTTTCTTCTAATTTATTTGGTAGTATCCTATCAAACATAAAAGCATTATATTTGCTATAAGAAAAGCTAATGTTTATATTTGTATATTTTGAAGCTTCTTTTAGTATGTGAAAATCTTTGCTAGATAGAACTCCATCAATATTAATGAAAATATTTTTATAATATTTTAGATATTTTTCATTTATATTAAATTTATAGCCTATATCATATAAGTTTAACTCTTCTATTTTTTTTAAATAAACTTTGTATATTTTATTTAGTATCCTTAAATGGTCGCTATAATCGCCATAAGTATCACTAATATCAATATCATCTATATTAACCATACTAGATTCTAATTCATCAAAAAAGTTTAATAAGAATGTAGAATTCTCTAAAAATCTTAAAAATGCTCTATCAAAACCAAGATTTTCTATTTCTATATTATAAGTAGCATTCCATAGTAGTATAGACCTTAGGTATTTTGGAATCTTAGTTTTATTTGGAATAATTATAATATCATCAAAAAACTCTTTAATACTCTTTGCCTCAGGTAAAAATTCAAAATTATTATTGTTGTATAATTCAGCTAAAGCTCTATTTGATGAAAATACAAATAAATTCATATATTTTCTTTAATCTTTTTTATAATATCATCTTTATTAAATCCAAATTTATTAAATACCTCTTCACCTTTACCAGATGCACCAAAACTATTCATTGAAATAACTATATCTGCAAATTTTTCCCACTCTAAGCTTCTTGCAGCTTCTATGGCTACAACCTTGATATTTGGGATAAACAAGCTTTCTATAAAACTTTTATTTTGTTTTAGTAATAAGTCAAAACAAGGAGTGCTAATAACTCTAATTCCTATATTTTGACTTTCTAACATTTCTGCAACTTCTAAGGCTAAATGCACTTCACTACCACTAGCAACTAAAATAATATTAATTTTGCTAGGATCTTTTATTATATACGCACCTTTAGAACAATCATTGCTTTTTAATAAAGGAAGAGTTTGACGACTTAGCACAAATGCAGATGGATAGTTTTGCTTTAGTGCTATTTTCCAACACTCTATATTTTCATTAGCATCAGCAGGGCGGAATACAAGCAGATTTGGCATAGCTCTAAAATGGCTTAATTGTTCTATTGGCTGATGCGTTGCTCCATCTTCACCAACACCTATGCTATCGTGAGTCCAAATGTAAAATACTCTTAGTTTGCTAATACTTGCAATTCTAACAGCAGGACTCATATAATCACTAAATACGAAAAAAGTAGCACAATATGGAATAAATATTCCATATACACTAAAGGCATTTATAATAGCCCCCATTGCGTGTTCTCTTATGCCAAAATGTAAGTTTGCCCCATTTGGAAAGTCAGCAGAATCTTTTAATAAAGTATTATTTGATGGTGCTAAATCAGCACTTCCTCCAATAAAGCCCTTTAAATTTTTGCTAATTGCATTTAGTATTTCTCCATTTGAAGAGCGAGTTGCTATGTCTTTTTGAAATATTGGGTAAGTAATATTATCAAAGTTTGGATTTAATAGTTCATTTAAAAGCTCTTTTTTACTAGATTTATTTAATTTATCTTGCCATATTTTATAGTGCATATCACCCACTTCTATACTACTTTCAAAGGCTATTTTTACGCTAGATGGTATTGTAAAACATCCATTACTAAAATTACATCTTTCTTTTGCTCTTTTAATAATATCACTTCCTAATGGCGCTCCGTGTGATTTATGGCTACCTTCAAGCTCTAGTGCACCTTTTGCTATTTTAGTTTTTGCAATTATTAAAAAAGGCTTTGTAGAAGTCTTAGCGGTATTGAATGCATAATCTATTTCTTTAAAGTTATGTCCATTAATTTCTAATACATCAAATCCTTGTGCTTGAAATCTCATTTTTATATTTTCATTAAAGGCTATGCTAGTATCTCCTTCAATAGTGATATTATTACTATCATATATTAAAATTAGATTATCTAATTTATGCACCCCAGCAAGTGAACAAGCCTCATAACTAATTCCTTCTTGTAAATCACCATCACCACAGAAACAATAAACTTTGTGATTGATAATCTCATTTGATAGTAAATTTGCAGCATATTTAGCAGCCATAGCAAAGCCAACTGCATTTGCAACACCTTGCCCTAGAGGTCCTGTAGTTATTTCTATACCACTTGTAAGCCCATATTCAGGGTGTCCGGGTGTTTTAGAATCTAGTTTTCTAAAGTTCTTTAAATCTTCCAAACTTATATCATATCCACATAAATGCAAAAAGCTATAAATTAATGCACTTCCGTGTCCACCACTAAAAACTACCCTATCTCTATTAATCCATTTTGGCTCTTTTGGATTATGTATTAGATGTTTTGAAAATATAGTTATTATGTCAGATAAGCCCATAGCAACACCAGGGTGTCCGCTATTTGCTTTTTCAATCATATCAATAGAGAGGAATCTTAAGGTATTTGACATCTGTGTTTCTAATTCCATTTATAACCCTTTAAAAAATAATATGGGATTTTATCATAAGTTTATATTATCATTACTTAAGGCTTATTAGCCTAAAAAAGAGGAATACCCCTCATTATTATATAATGAGGGGTAAGATATTTAGAAATTATAATCTAGGGTTATAAATGCGTGGCTTCTATCATCTGTTCTTGTTTTACTAAGAGGGCTTGTAGTTGCTGGGGCACTAGCACCGGGATTGAAACCTGCTTTTGTTGTATCTCTTAGCCATTCTAGTTTTAATCCAATAGCAATATTATTGTTAAAAGTATGACTTAAATATAATGCAACACTTTCTTCATCACTTCTAGGACTTTTAGTGATTCTTCCTAAGACTTCCCAAGCAAATTTTCCATATTCTAAAGTATGGCTTCCACCACCAGAAAGATATACACTTTTTGCATTTCTACTTATTATATCACTTATATTAGCACCTATGTCATATACGCTTGTAGTCCAAAAATCAAGCCCAAGAGGATTTCCATAAGTTCCAAAATGAGAGTTTGCAGAGCCAAAATTTTGATAATAGCCAAGTCTAACATTGTAATCATAAATAAAGCCTTGAACTATAACATTTAAATTTCCACTTAACTTATCTACATCTTGATCGTATCTTTGAGGAGCATCAGTAGCATTAGGGTTATTTGCAGTAATTGCACTATTCCTAATTATTCTAAGGGCATATCCTTGTATTGTTGTTTTTAGCCCATATCCATTACCAAAGTATTTTTCATATACTAGTTTTGCCCCGGGTGCAGTATATAATCCGGGATAAAAATATACAAATGGGCGAACTAAAAGATTATAGCCATCTTTATAATCGCCTACTTTATCAATTCCACCATAAATTATATCAACACCACCAGAATGGATTCCTAAGTTTACTAAATCACCATTATTTTTTTGTGAGCTTTTTACCGCATAAAAGTCTAAGAACCATTGAGAATATGCAAAGGCTCTACCATAGGTGCTAAACCACCAAAGTTTTATTTCATTATCTTTATTTTGTGCTAAATCTCCATAATTAAAATGAATATCTGCTTGAAAGCCTTGTGTATAGCCAGAGTGGTAGTCATTATCAGACTCATATCTACCCCCTTTTAGATTGAAATATTTGCTCTCTAAATTTAGATAGGCATTTTGAATAATATAATTTCTATTATTTTTTGGTCGATAACCAAACTTATCTAAATTAGTAAAATATCCATTCCAACCACCAACATAGTTATTATTTAAACCACTTCCACTGCCAAAAGCATTTGGAGTTCCACCACCAAAAGTTAAACCATCATTTTTTGTAGAGTCCCAAGTAAGTGAGCCAGCTGCTATACCAAGCCCTACTTCCAGCTTATTAATATAGTCTGATTGAAAAAACGACTTAAAATTATAAGTTGTATCTAGTTTTCCAAAAATAGTAGAAAAGCTTTCTGTTGGGTAGATTCCCTCTTGTGCATTAACTTTTTGATTATTTATACCAATTTTATTAAAAGTCCCTACACTTCCGCTATATCCAAAGAATTTATCATCATCTGCAAATAGATTAGAAAAACCTGCTAATATTATTAGCGGCACAATCAATTTTTTTATACTTTTTTCATTAAACTTATCCATAATTTTTCCTTATTTTGTATTTTATTGAAAAGCTTATTTTGTATTATTAAAAGTTAAGTTTAATTAAATTTTTACAAATTCATATTAAATTTATACTTTTTTGTAAAATTTACACATAAATTTTAAACAAATTATTAACATATATTTCGGGGTTAATATTAACTTTTTTTCTAATCTTTAAAAAATCATAAAAATTTTTATCATAATTGTTTAATATTTTACTTAAAACTTGTGTTAAATCGCCTTTTTTAAGGTTGAAGCTAAATCCACCAAAGTTAATTTGTGTTTCTTTTAGTGCTCCAATATTGCTTACTACAGGAATGCAACCAGAAAGTATAGATTCTACAATCACTAGTCCAAAGGTTTCATAAAGAAAGGAAGGCAGGACACTAAGCTTTGCCTTACGCAAAATATCTTTTAATTCGGCTATATTGAGATGATTGATAAATTGATATTGTTCTTTATTAAGTAATTCTTTTGCAAGACTAAGACATCTAGGCTTATCATCTCCATCACCAATAATAAGTAATTTATAATTTCTAAAATTATCCTTTTGTGTTAATTCCCTAAAACTATGCAGTAATAGAGGAATATTCTTTTCTTTTGATATTCTGCCAAAAAAGACTATTAAATCTAGTTTATCTTCTAACTTCACATTTTCATTGTAGAATTCTAAATTTATAGGATTTCTGATCATTACTAGCTTATTTTTATCATAATGTTCTTCAATATGTTTTTGCATTTGAAAATTACTTACAAATACAATTTTATCAAACAAATCTTGCTCTTTTAAAAATATCCCTTGATAAAAAGGCACTCTAAGGGCTTTGATGATAGAATAAATCCTCCCCCTTCTATCGCAGTTAAAAAATGCAATTTTGTATTTATTAGCATTTTTACATTTTTCACAAATTTGATTTTTATTATAATTATAAAAGCATAGATTAGCACAAGAGCCAAAGCCGTGTTGCGTGTAGATTAGCTTTACTTTTGGATTTTTCTTTTTATAATTTTTTAGAGCAAAAAGGATGCTTGGACTTAGACGTGAGAGGTAGTTTTGTGTATGAATTACATCTGGTTTTAAGGTATAAAGGGCATTTTTTAATAAAAAATAATTTTTAAAATTAAAAATATATTTGATAACTCCTATTATTTTATTGTAGTTTTGATAATCATCTAGCAAAATGTGATGTTTGGAGTGTTTTATCTCTTTATCACAACTTGCACTATAAATTATAAATCTATCATATTTAGAAGTTAGCTTAATTGTATCACGAAAAACACTCTCTGCACCTCCTTTGAGACTATCACTTGCAATATGTAAGATTTTTAGAGCTTGATTTTCCCCAAGCTTATGAGATAAAGTAGGATTCTTGCATAGCTTTGCCACTTGCGATGAAAGCCTAGGCTTCTTAGGCAGGCTTTTAGATAAGGGCTTAAAATCCACTTATCCCCCCCCCCAATAGCTAGTGGCTCATCATAGCGGTATTCTAGGGCTTTTGCACTTTTTAGAATCTTTATTGTATTTGTTTGTGCGATATTAAAATGCTTATGTGTAGCAATCTCTTTTATATTTTTAAGATAATCTAGCTCATCAATTACCTTTTGTAAATCTAGCACTTTTTTATCACGCGTGGAAATATCTATTTTTCTTGTTATAGAGCTTTGAGAGGAGCAATACACATATAATTTATCTTTTATGCCTATGCTTTTTTTAGATAAGGCACAGAGATAAAAGCTCTTTAGTGCATCTTCTGCCATTGTTAGATGAAGCATAGTTCTATGTGTTAGAATTAAACTATTGGTTTGCTTGATTAATGAAGTTTTATAAGCTTTCCCACATATATGCCACGGGGGTGTTTTGTGCTTTACAAAAACTTCATATAAAATTTCTTCTTTAAAAAGAGGCTTTGTGATGATAGGTGGAGAGAGGTGTTTCCAAGTGCTAGGGTCAAATCGCATACCAAAAAATACAATATCAGGTAGATTTTCTATAAACTCATTATTATAAGATTTACTCTTTTTATTATAAGATTTTAGGTTTTGTGAAGAATTTAAATTTTGCTTAGGCATTTTAGAACTTATAATGCTTTTTTGAAGTGCCTCATAAATCCTCTCACAAGCTTTAAAATCTAAATAATCATCAGCATCTAAGAATAAAACATACTCTCCTTTAATCTTTTTAATCCCCTCTAATCTTGTTTGAAATGTCCCTAAATTCTTTTTATTATGAATTATTCTTATCCTTAAATCTTTTTTTACATAATCTCTAGCAATATTTATAGAATTATCACTTCCACAATCATCAATAATTAAAATTTCAATATTTTTAAAACTTTGATTAATGCAAGATTCTATGGCTCTAGCAATGTATTTTTCTACATTATAGGTAGGAATGATGATAGAAAAGAAAGGGTTTTTATTTGCAGTGTTTGTAAATATGGGATTATATAAAGAGTTTTTAAAAAAGGTGAGTTTAGGAATTAATTTTGAATTAGAATCTCCTCTATGCGACTTGCAATATGCTGCCATTCTAGCTCTTTTGCACGCAAGGTGAGGTTGTAAGTAATATTCTCATATAACGAAGAATCATTAATGAGCTTACTAATGGCATTACATAAAGATTGTGGGTTAGGTTTGCAAATAATTGCACAAGGGTTTTTTGATAATTTTTCATTACCCCCCCACCATTTCTATAAGCAGCTTCAAAGATGAATTGTTCTTTTAGCCCTCCTACATCAGTGCAAATACAAGGTATAGCATTGGCAATAGCAATACTAGCAACACCACTTTGAGATGCCTCAATATATGGCATAATCAAAATATGTGATTGATTAAATATAGAGGCAATTTGATTTTGTGTAAGAAAGGTATCAATAATTTCAAGTTTTTGTAAAAAGGCTTTAGAATAGGGTGATAAATCATATTTATAGCTACTTTTTCCAGCAATTATTAGCTTATTATAGGAATGTAGTGAGATTTTTTCTAGGGCTTGAAGCAATATTTCAATACCTTTGTATCTATTTACCCTTCCAAAAAATAAGAGATTTGGCTTTTTATTATAAGTTTTAGGAAGTCTTTGCAATCCTTTAAAAGCAAAGATTCCATGAGGAATGATAAATACTTTTTTATTTTTTAAAAGTTTAGGATTAATGCGATTTTTTACATAATGGGTTAGAAAAATAATTGTATTTGCGTTTTTAATGCAAGCATTGATTAAATATTGTTGAAATAAAAGCTCATCTCCACTATGGATTATGCCATCGTGTTCAATTAGGATAATTGGTTTTTTTTGCCACTTGAAGATAAATATAAAAGCTAGATTCCAAAAGTGAAAATAAGGTAGGAATAGCACATCATAAGATTTAGCTTGTTTATAGAATCTAAAAAGAATAAAAGGTAGTAAAAAAATAGAATTAAATAAGAAGCTAATCTTGTTTTTGTGATAAGTTGGGATTTTAACTGCATATTCTTTTAAATCTTCAATAGCATATTTTGTTTGATATAGCATATAGGGGAGTGTGAAATGCTTTAAAATAGAAAATAAATATTGAGCACAGCCCCCACCTCTTCCCAAAGACATTACTAAAATTTTTTTAGAATCTTGCTTCATTATTAATATTCTTTTTTAGCATTATAAGAGCGTGAAATAATCATTGCTAATTTTTTAGGTAATAGCCGTTTTATAGCGTATTTTAAAAGCATAGATAGATATTTAAAACAAAATATAATAATATAGAATTTATTGTATTTAGAAATGATTTTTATCTCTTCATAACAAAATCTAATGCTTGGAATTGAGGAGATTCCATTTGCATCATAGATACTAATGATAATGCCACTATTCCAAAATCGCCCACCTTTGTTGTAGATTTTAGTGAAAAAATCATTGTCTGCACAGATTTTAAAATTAGTATCAAATTTGTATTGTTTAAGCATTGATGTTTTTACAAAAACACTTTGATGACAAA
Organism: Helicobacter sp. MIT 14-3879; assembly: GCF_003364125.1. NCBI lineage: Bacteria > Pseudomonadati > Campylobacterota > Epsilonproteobacteria > Campylobacterales > Helicobacteraceae > Helicobacter > Helicobacter sp. MIT 14-3879. The sequence continues at coordinate 73,914 of NZ_NXLP01000005.1, read as the reverse complement.
AGGGCATACGATATTTTGGATTAGAATGATAGCTTGGAATTTTGCTATTACTTTTATCAAGCTTAAAAATGGTATCTCCATATAGTGCTATTATAGAAGAATTATTAGCAGTATAAAGATTTTTTTCATACATTGCTTTGCGCCTTATCTTATTGCTTAAATAAATGTAATTTTAGCACACTAAGCTTAAAAGAAGCAAGAAAGCCAAAGGTAGCCTTAAATAAGGACATACTTATGAATATTTTAGAGATTAAAGATAAATCTTTAAAATATTAAGAATCTATTTGCGTCTAAGCCAAATGCTTCCACCTGTATTTTTTTGACTTAAAGGTAGAGCTTTGATAAATTCTTGTGGATAGAGATGATAAAGAGCAGTATTAAAAAATACAATTTCAAAATGATTGTTAAAGGTTAAAAATGCACGTAATAAGTAAGTTTCATTCCAAGAATTTTTATCTCTAAGCCATTCTTTAGGATAGGTAAAAGGATAAAAAATATCATGAAAATGCACATAAACCCCACTTTTTAAACGAGGGAGAATCTCAAAAAAGATTTTATTAACATCAGAGTTAATTTTACTAATATGAGTAGAATCTACAAATAAAATATCATTAGATTCTAAATTATCAAATAAGCTTATATCTACTTCTTGCAAACGTTTTGGAAAAAGATTTAATGAAGGGAGGTCTGAAGGCTTTAGAAGGGATTTAAGAAGGGTAGGATAGGGTTCAATATGAGTTATTATGAGAGATTTAGTTCTATCCCCCCCCCCCATTAGAATCTAAAAATAGATCTTTTACATCATACATCAAAGCCGAGCTAAAACCACTACCTATTTCTATAATATGTTTAGGATTAGTGTAACGTATCATTGAATATAGACAAATTCCATCACTATGACAATAAGCAGGGTTGCTAAAATAGTAACGCAAGTGAGGTTTTTTGTCTTCATAAAAAGGCATATCTTTATAAAATGATGCAAATATATCTAAAAGCTTAAGTTGCTCTTTTAAATTTAGATTAATGCCTTTGAGGCTATCTGGATTATAGTTAAGATTCTTTATACCTTCATCAATCTCAAAATCATTTGCAATAGGTGAGTAAAAATGCCCACTAGGAACAAAATCTACTTGCCCAAAAATAGCTTGAATTTTACGATAAATTTTTCGTAATTGTTTTTTAAATATAGTAATATTCATCTTCTCTCCTTAGTATAATATTAATTATTCTTTTTGCCAAAAACTACTCTAGCTTTATTCCTAAACTTTTTTGGAATAATATTTCTAATACATACTCTAGGAATTATCCAAAAAATATACTTTGAAATATGTAGTATTGGAAAAAATCTATTATATTTAAAGCCAATTATGCAGTCTTCTTTAAACATTCTAAAAGATAGATTTGATGAGATTCCCTCTACATTAAAGCTCACAATAATTTCTTTAAAATGCTTAAAAATAACTCCATTATTATACGCTCTAGTAAAAAAATCTGTATCACCTGCTATTTTAAAGCTTGTATCATATTTATAACTTTTCATTAAATTAGTTTTAATAAATGCGGCTTGGTGGATAAAGTGGTGGCGATATTTATGTTTTGTAGTTTTTGAGTGAAGAATTTTATAATTATCATCATCAAAAAATATTTTTGCATCACCATAAATAATGCTAATTGCCCCCCCCTCTTTTAGATTTTTATATGCTCTAAAGAGATTTTCAATTACAAATTCATTATAAAAGTTATCTCCACAATTCATAAAATTACACCATTCTCCTGTGGCAAGGTCTATTCCCTTATTCATTGCATCATAGATTCCGCTATCTTTTTGACTTAAGAATTTAAAGCTAAAATTTTGATTATCTTTTTTTATAGCCTCAAGATAGAATCTAGATTCTAATTTAGCTTTGGCGTTTGATTGCTCTATACATTCTTCTTTTAATATATTTGATATATTTTTAATATAAGATTCTATTATCTCTTTTGTGCCATCATTGCTTGCTCCATCAATAAGTATATATTCGATATAAGGATAAGATTGTTTAGTAATAGAATCCATTGTTTGTTTAATGTGAATAATGTCATTATAAACAACAGTTATTATTGATATTTTACTTTGCATAATGTCTCTTTAATAAAATAATTTTGGATTCTATCTTATAATCTTTATCATTTTTATTAAATATATAAATAGAGGTTTTAAAATATGTGGTAATAGAAAACTTCGTTCTAAAAAACCTAAAAGTTAATTTTTATTCTTAAAAATTATTTTATATAAGTATCTAGTAATTTTATAAATTCCTAATTTTTTTAATAATGGAATTATTATATCCCTTTTATAGGAATAAAATGCTCTATAAAGATTTTTAGAAATTTTTGAATCTAATTCTATATTCTCTACCATTTTTGGACAAAAATCATTTTGTAATGCTTGATTTTGCCATATATTATCCATTGCACAATGCTCCCCTCTGCCATCATGCCCTCTATTAACAGAAAGCGGCTTAATTGGATAGAGAGTTAATCTATTTGTCTTAAACATGTTATAACAAATAATTACATCTCCATATTTTTTTCCTTTATCAAGCATATCTCTTAGTATTGGGAGCATATGATTTGAGATAGCATTAAATTTAGCAATTTCTTTTTTATTATTTAAAAACTCATCAACCCCTTGTAGATTAAAATCAATACTATAAAATCTATCTCTCCACATTCCAGTTCCCCACGGTGAATACATCCTTGCAGTGTACATTTCATAAGGATAACCATTATATATAATATTTTTATAATGTGTATGTGAAGCAATAGAAAATATCCTCTTGTCTTGTTTATAAAACTCTAATGCTTTATTCATATACTCTAAAAAACGATTTGATACTAAAATATCATCTTCAAATACAATAATCTTTTCATACTTGCTAAACACATATCGTATTGCATCATTTATAGAATCAAAACTACCTTTATTTGTATCCCAAAATATTCCTTCTATTTTTTTAAATCCACATATTGATTTTATATACTCTCTAATACTTTCTATTGTTTTTATATGAGAGCTATCATAAGCATAATCTGATACTATATATAAATATGTATATTTTGCTAATTCATTTTGTTTTAGTGAATTTATTGCATTTTGTAAGCAGTCTAATCTATCATAAACTGTTATCAAAACAGGGGCTAAATTATTAATATCTAAAGTCTGCATTAAGCGATTCTATAAAATTGATTTATAACTATTGTATATTATATAAAATAATACTACATATTGGTTTTTATTTTTATCCCATTTTCGCATAATCTCTTTTTGTGTCTTACAAAACATAAATTATCCTTTAATTAAAATTTTTATAATTTTATCTTGCTCTTTTTGACTAAGCCCCACATATAAAGGCAAACATAAAACTCTACTTGCAATATCTCTGCTAATAGGACAAATTTCACTTGTATTATATCTTAATGTATCTAGGCTAGGGTAAAAATACCTTCTTGGAAATATATTATTTTCATTTAGGATTCTTAACTTTGTAATTAGAAATTGCTCATTTTTAAAAAGAATTGGAAAATAATGATAATTGTTGCTTGAATTTAACTTTTGAAATTCAAAATAGTCTTTTAAGTTTTTATAATAGTATTCCCAAATTCTATTTCTATCTTCTAGTATTAAATTTATATCATCTAGGATACATAGTCCCATTGCTGCGTGGAACTCACTATTTTTAGTATTTATCCCTAAAATTTCTGGCATATTATTTTTAAGCCCAAAGTTTATCATCGACCTTGCTTCATCAAAAAGGTTTTTATCTCTAAATATTATAGCTCCACCTTCTATTGTATGAAAAATCTTTGTAGAATGAAAGCTTATTGTGGCAATATCCCCATACTTAAAAATACTTTTATCTTTATATTTTACACCAAAAGCATGAGCTGCATCATAGATTAAATATAGGCTATTTTCTTTAGCTATTTTATCTAGCTCTTCTACATCACAGGCATTTCCAAATACATGCACAGGCAAAATGGCTTTAGTTGTTTTATCTTTAGTGTTTAGTAAATTTTTTAGCTTATTTGTATCAATACAAAAGCTATCCTTAGAAATATCACAAAATCTAACTTTTAGATTCTCCCAAATAATTGTATTGCTAGTAGCCACGAATGAAAATGGTGTGCTTATGATAGTATCCCCTATATCTAGCCTAAGAATCTTGTATGCTATTTGTAAAGCTAGAGTTCCATTGCTAACTAATAGTATATGTGGCACATCTAAATATTCGCAAAGTCTATTTTCTAGCTCTAAACTCATAGGACCAAAGTTGGTTAAATGATTGTTTTGCCATATTCTATCTATATATTTGTAATATTTATTTTTATCTGGTAAATAGGGTTTAGTAATATTTATTTGCATCATTCACCTTAAAATTTATTTAAGCTTGATATTATCACAAGTAATTACTTAAAATCTCTTTTATATAATTTTGAATAATAGATTCTAAGTATATTTTTAAAGCCAATTATTTTTCGTAAAGCTTTATTATGAATAATTTTTATATTGCTTTTCTGTTGCAGAATAATTTTATTTAACATTAGGAATAATTTTAATTTAAATCCTCTATAAGCATTATTTGTTGTTATCTCTATACCTTATTATATTATCTCTTTATTTCTTGCTACTTTACTTTCCAAGTCTATATTTTTTAAAGAGTATATATTAATTATATTTTCATTTTTTTAGATATTTATTATTTAAGTTTATATCTTGTATAAAAATTTCATCTATCTTTTCTATTACTTTTGAAGTTGTAATTTCATTAATATTTAGATTGCTTTTGTATTTAAATTTATTGCTTAATTCTTTATATTTTTTTATATTTGCTTCTATAAATGGGTGAAATATAACTTTGTATTTATTGCTTAACTCGTAGGGATATGGTGTAAATCTACCTAGATGATTTCCATTGCTTATAACAATAACATTAGTATCTAGTAATGCACTAAAATGAGCACAACTTGTTTCATTTGATATAGTAAGATTTGTGTGTAATATTAGTGTTGCTAATTCTATTAGAGTAGTTTTGCCAACCATATTTAAAACTTTTTTAGAATCTAAAATTTTATTTGTTATTAAATTTTGAAGTATCTTTGCATTATCTTTATCCTCAATTCCTCCACAAATTAAAATATTTTGATTATATTTTTGTATTAGATAAATACCAATTTTAGCAAAGTTATTAATACCCCATTTTCGATATAAAGCATTAGCTCCAATAAATAAAATACAATAATTTTTAATAGATGGTTTTGTTTTAAAAGGCTCTGTGTCAAGCCTTGCTTTAATATTTATATTTTTATTTAGCATTTTTGAGAAAAATTCAGCATTTCTATAAAATTCAAATATCACTTCATTTTTACTAGGAAATAATTTTGTATAAATTCTATCGCTTTTTATTTTTATGTTTTTATCAATATTAATATAATCTCCACTAGGTGCAAACTTTTCATTTGCATAAATGCTTTTTGCAATTAATATATTTATTAAATCCCTTGAATAGATAGGATTAATTAAAATATCATATTTATATAATTTTAGTTTTCTCAATAAAGATATAGTATATAAAGACTTTTTTAAAAAATGATTGCGATTTATCCATATAATAGAATCTACCCATTTAGAAGATAGACTTAAGCATAAATCTTTATAAGCATTATTTCCTACAAGAGTTATATTATAGTCTTTAAAATGCCCTCTTATAACTTTCAGAAAATTACAAAATAATAAATAATCTCCTATTGCATCAGTGCGTAATATGATTATTGACTTTGGTTTTATATTTGGCTTTTTATATGATAAAGTGTTTAGGATTTTATAAATGTAGATTTTAAAGGCAATCTTAAATGTTTTCACGCTACTTGCCTTAAAAATTTAGGTTTATTTAATGTTTTGTTAAAAATGTTTTTATAGTAGGAGTTTTGAGTAAAGGAGTTTTTGTTGAAATAAAAAGTAATTATTAAATTACTTTCTACCCCCCCCCTATTTAGCAGAGTATTATAAACTTCTATGTATTTATTTGTAATTAATTTAGAATCAAATTTTTCTTTTACACTTTTTATTGCATTATTTGATATATTTTTATAATTATTAGATTCTAGTATCCATTCAATACCTCTTGCTAAGTCATTTATATCATAAGGCTTTGCAAGATAACCATTATAGAGATGTTTTATCATATCTTTATTTCCGCCTATATCAAATGCTATGACGGGTGTTCCACAAGCAAGAGATTCCATAATGGCATTGCTTAAGTTTTCAGCTAGGCTTGGGGCTACAAATACATCAGATAGACTATATATTATTCTAAGTGATATATCATCATATAAATGTCCCATATAAATTGTCTTAATTCTTTCAATATCTTCTTTATTGCTTGAGCCAAAGACTACAAGCTTTATATTAGATTTATTTTTTAATAAGCTTAAAGCCTCTCTTAGTTCTCTATATCCCTTTCTTTTTATGCTTGTCGCAGATATTGCACCAAATGCAATAATTTTTGTATCTTTATTTATCCCTAGTAAATCTTTTGCAGTTTCCTTTGATATAGGCTTATAAACCTCTGTATCTATTGGGTTTGGAAGGTTTATTATTTGTTTATCTTTTAGAAGTGCTGATTTTTTTGCACAATCTGTAATCCAAGAAGAAAGCCCAATTATTGTTAAATTTTTTAGTTTAGTGTAAGTTTTTTGCTTTCTTTTAAAAGTCAAATAGCTTAAATCATAATTATAATTTGAGTTTAATAAAGGGCATTTTTTACATTCTATATTAGCTTTTGTGCAAGAGGGTGCTACATAATGACAACCTCCTGTATATGGATTAGAATCGTGCATACTCCAAATAATAGGAGCATTAAAATATAGTAAATCTTTTATATTTAAAAATCCGCTTTCTATCCAATGTAAATGTATTATATCTGGCTTTAGTTCATCTAGCATTTTAAGTAATGCTTTATTTTTAGGGTTAAATATTGCTATATTTGGAGAAAAGATTTCTTTATGTTTTCTTTTATATATTATTAATGGTAGTTGTGATAGAGCAGGGCGAAGCTTTTCTAGTAATTTTTGAGGTTTAGTTTTAGCTACTCTTATAATGCTTGGAATATCTATTGTTTTATTATTAGTTAAGATTATAGAATCTATGCCAAATTGCAATAATGCTTTATGTAGTCTTACACAAGCTCTTCCTGCCCCACCACTATCAGAGGTAGTTATATGAACTACCCTCACGCAGCAAATCTTTGTGAGAGTGTGGGATTGTAATTAGATAGTTTGTAATTAGATAGTTTTTTACTTTCTACCCCCCCCCTATAAGCATTATTAAGCTTATTGTATGTTTTTAATTCATTTTCAAGCATAATTTCTATTAGCTTATTAAAATCTGTATTGTTTGGATTCCAACCTAAGTCATTTTGTGCTTTTGAGGAGTCTCCTTTAGAGTTTAATATGTCTAAGGGACAGAAATAATTTGGATTAATTTTTATTATAGTTTTATTTGTATTTTTATTTATTCCTACTTCATTTATTCCACTTCCACGCCAAATAAGATTAATGCCAACTTTGCTAAATGCTATCTCGCAAAACTCTCTAATACTATGTTGTTTTCCTGTGGAAATGCAATAGTCTTTTGGGCTGTTGTGTTGCATCATTAAATACATACATTCTACATAATCTTTTGCATATCCAAAATCTCTTGTAGAATCTAAATTACCAAGATATAATATATCTTGCTTGTTATGTGATATTAACACTGCTGCTTTGATTATCTTTTTACTTACAAAAGATTCTTTTCTAAGATGTGATTCGTGATTAAATAATATACCACTTACTGCAAAGATATTATAGGCTTCTCTATAATGTCTTACCATATAAAAGGCATATAGTTTTGCTATTGCATAAGGTGATTTTGGATTAAACGCACTATCTTCATTAAGCACACCAGAGGTGTCTCCGTATATTTCAGAGCTACAAGCATTATAAAATTTACATTTTAAATTCATACTTTTTATTGACTCTAAAATTCTAATAGTCCCAAGTGCAATAGAATCTGCAGTATTTTGTGGCAGAGAGAAAGATATTTTTACATTAGATATTCCAAAGAGATTATATATTTCATATGGTTTTGCTTTTGATAAAACATCAAGAATAGAGCTACTATCTGTAATATCTCCATAATGATAAATGATTTTGTTTTGTTTGTCACTAAAGTATAAATCATCATAATGTATAAAGTTAAATTCCTCGTATATAGGCTGATGTCGCACCATAATATGAACTTCGTAACCTTTTGAAGCTAAAAGTTTCATTAAAAAATAGCCATATTGTCCATTTGCTCCTATTATTAAGGCTTTTTTCAATATATTCTCCTTTTTATCTAGTAAGTATTTGTAAAACTCCATAGTTTGTTTATATGTATTTTCCCAGCTAAAATATTCTAGCCTTTTGTTTGCTTTTTTTATGAGATTTTTTGATATTGTATCTTCTTTTAAAATCTTATTAATGCTATAAGCTATATCCTGTGGTAAGTTTGGGTCAAAATAAAGTGCTGCATCACTAGCGATTTCTCTAAAAACCTCAATATTACTTAAAACACATACACAAGATGAAAAAAATGCTTCTAATATTGGAATGCCAAATCCCTCATAAAATGAGGGAAATACAAAACATTTAGCATTATTATATAAACTATATAATTCATTATCTTTTGCATAGTAGGTTTTAAACCTATCTTTTAATTTAAGAGAATTTAGTAATGAAATTTCATCATCATTAAAATCATTGCCAACACAAATTACATTAATTCTTGTTTTTAAAATACTTATAGCTTTCACAAAATTTCTAAAGTTTTTATACCCACCACGAGAGCCAACAAATAATATATAGCCTTTTTCAAATGGTAATTTTGCCTCATATTTTTGTAAGCTATGTCCTAGATATATTACTTTTATTTTATTTTCTTTTATATTAAATATTTTTATTAAGTCTTTTTTAGTTTGATTTGATACTGTAATTATTCCATCAGCTTCTTTACAATTTAACAATTTTAATTTTGTTGTTATTTTGTCATTTTTAAAATAGCTATCAGCATAAATTTCATGTATCATATCATGAACAGTAACTACCATTATAGATGCATTCTTAGGTTTGGAAACATTTTTATAATAGCTTAGGTGATAAATTAATAATGGTTTTTTTAGATATAGCTTTTCTAAGGCATTATTTAATAGCAGGATTAGTCTAGTTTTTCCCTTAAAATAAAGTTTCTTTTTAAATTTATTCAAATAAAGGTTTTCTGAATAAATTAGTGGAATTTTTGCATTAGTATTTCTTTTGTATAGCTCATATATATATCTTGAGATTCCACCTACAAATTGAGTAGAAAATATATCATTAGAATATAAAACCTCTATTTTGTAATCTTTATCCAAAAACTCACCTCAAAATTTTTATTATAGCTAAATAGAAAATATACTTAAAAATTTCTTTGCCCTATCATTTTTTGGGTTACTAAAAAAATCGCTTGGAGTAGAAGTTTCTACTATACTTCCATTATCTAGGAATATAATTTTGCTTGCAATTTTTTGTGCAAACTTCATTTCATGTGTTACTATTATCATAGTCATTCCATCTTTGGCAAGCTCTAAAATTACACTAGATACCTCATAAGCCATTTCAGGGTCAAGTGAAGCTGTAACCTCATCAAAAAGTAAAATCTCTGGATTATTGCATAATGCACGAATAATTGCTACTCTTTGCTTTTGTCCCCCAGAAAGCTCTCTTGGCATAGAATCTTTTTTATTTAATAAATTAAATCTTTTTAAAAGCCTATAAGCTTCATCTAATACTTCATCTTTAGCTCTTTTTTCAACCTTCATTGGTGCTAAAATAATATTTTCAATTACACTCATATGTGGAAAAAGCTCATAGCTTTGAAATACCATTCCTATTTTTTGGCGAATTTCTACTAGATTAGTTTTTGGTGTATTTATTATTTTATCCTTAAAGATTATTTCTCCACCATTTGTATTTTCTAACCCATTTATACATCTAAGAAGTGTGCTTTTACCGCAACCACTAGCACCTAAAATAACTATTACTTCGCCTTTATTAACACTAAAGTTTATATCATTTAGCACAATATGATTATTGAAAGTTTTTTTAAGATTTTTTATTTCTAATAGCTTCATTAACTATACCCTTAAAATTTAAATTTATTTTCTAAATATGAGCTTAAGATTGAGAGAGGGTAGCATATAGCAAAATACAATATAAATATTGTTCCATAAATGTAAAATGAAGCATCAGGGACTTTTAAAATAGAGGCTTCTATGATTTGCTGTCCTACCTTTAGCATTTCAACCACTCCAATTAATGGTAAAAGCGAAGTAGTTTTTATAATCCTACTTGCTAAATTAATGCTTGAGGGCAAAATTCTAGCTATAATTTGAGGCATTATTATGTAGCGATTGATTGTTTTTTGCTCCATTCCTAAACTTAGAGCAGATTCTATTTGATGTTTTGGAAGTGATATTATGCTTCCTCTAACTAAATCTCCCATTTCAATACTTCCCCATAGCACAAAAATAATAATAGCACTCACACTAGAACTAAAATGAAAAGGACTTATTTTAGGTAACCCATAGAAAATTAAGAATAACCAAACTAAAATAGGCACTATGCGAATAGATTCTAAGTAGAATCTAAAAAATAAATTTATAAATTTATTCTTAGAAGTCATTATAATTCCAAATATAATTCCAAATATAAATGAGAAAATAATTGATATAAAAGCAATTTTTGTAGTTAAAAGGAGTCCAAATAAGATTCTCTCTAAATTATTTCCTTCATTTAATAACTCAAACATATCTAAACCTTTTTTCTAAGTAAGAAAATGTTAGTGAAAGTGGTAATAGAATGATTAGATATGCACTTACTAATAAAAATAAAGCTTCATTAGTTTTGTAATAATTTGCAATTATATTATTTGTAGCAAACATTAAATCAGCTAATGCAATGGCAGTTACTACACTAGTTTCTTTGATTAAAAAGATAATATTTGCACTAAGTGATGGTATAGAGTAGCTAAAACCAAGAGGTAATATTATATATCTAATTATTTGAAATTGTTTTAAGCCTAAACTTAGAGCAGATTCTATTTGGATTTTATCTATTTGATTAATCGCTCCTCTAAAACTTTCACACATATAGCTAGCTCCTAGAAAACTAAGAGCGATAATTGCACTATTTTCTGCACTAAATTTAAAATTAAACATTGATGGAAGACCATAATATAAAAAATATAATTGAATTAAAAGAGGAGTGTTTCTTGAGATTTCTATATAAATTTTTGATATATTTTTTAAAATTGGTATCTTATAGTATAGAATTAATGATAATATCAAGCCAATGATTATAGAAAATAATATACCAAAAAATGAAATTTTTATTGTCAAAAATGCTGCATCAACATATACATTTATGTTATTTAGTATAAATTTAAAGTCCATTTTTATTTCTTAAGTGTATATATAAATGTAATACATCAATGCTTGCAGGGGTTATTCCGCTTATACTTAGGGCATCTTTTAGATTTTTTGGTTGGAATTTATTTAGTTTTTCAATTACTTCTAAACTAAGCCCCGGTATATTATCAAAGATAAAATCTTTTGGAATTTTAATGCTTAGTGTAGAATCTAAATTATTTATTTCTTCATTTTGTTTTTTTATATAAAAATAATATTTAGATTCTACTAGAATCTGCTCTAGGGCTATATCTGAAAAACTCTCAAACATAGAATCTAGTTTTTTTAATTTATCTTTATTAAAAGTTCTTCTGCCTACTATTTGTATTGCTTTTGAGACATCATTAATTCTTTCTTCATCAATGCTTAAGAGAAACTCTAAAAACTCTTTTGTAGGGGTGTAGGAGGTGTTTTCTAAAAATTTTAATCCTTCTTTGATATCTTTTTCATCTTGTATAATTGCACTAATATCATCTAATAAGCCAAACTTTTTTCCATAATGGCTTAATCTAAAAATTGCGTTATCTTCTCTTAAAAGCAATCTATATTCTGCCCTCGAAGTAAAAACACGATATGGCTCATTTGTGCCTTTAGTAACTAAGTCATCAATCATTACACCAATATAAGCTTCATTTCTTTTTAATATAAATTCATCTTGTCCTTTTATGCTAAGTGCTGCATTTATACCTGCAATAATACCCTGTGCAGCGGCTTCTTCATAGCCTGTTGTTCCATTTATTTGTCCTGCAAAATATAAATTCTTAATTTTCTTAGTTTCTAATGTATGTTTTAGTTCTGTTGGCATAATATAATCATATTCAATAGCATAGCCATAACGAGTAATATGTGCTTTTTCTAAGCCTTCTATTGTGTGTATCATTTTTTCTTGTATATCAAAAGGAAGAGAGGTTGAGAGTCCATTTACATAATATTCATTGCAAAATTTAGTTTGCGGCTCTAAAAATAATTGATGCCTTTCTTTTTGAGAGAAGCGATTTATTTTATCTTCAATGCTTGGGCAGTATCTTGGACCTACGCCTTTGATTTGTCCGCTAAATAATGGAGCTCTATTGAAATTATCTCTAATAATTTTATGAGTATTTTCATTTGTATATGTTATATAGCAAGGATATTGTGTAGGATTAAAGTTTTGCGTTCTAAAGCTAAATTTTGGTGGAATCTTATCTCCATTATGCTTTTCAAGCTCTCTAAAATCTATGCTTTTTGCATCAATTCTAGGACAAGTTCCTGTTTTTAATCTGCCTACTTCAAAATTAAATGAACGAAGATTTTTTGCTAATTTTATTGAGCTACTTTCACCAACCCTTCCATTACTAGAAATAAACTCACCAATATGCACTATACCATCTAAAAATGTCCCTGTTGTAATGATAATTTTTTTTGCTTTATAAATTTTATTAATATTTGTTTTTATTCCAACTACATAATTTTTTTCTATTAAAAGTTCATTTGCCATTTCTTGGGAAATAGTTAAATTTGGTGTATTTAGCAATAAATTTCTAGCATAAATTCTATATTCATCCATATCAATTTGAGCCCTTGTTCCTTGCACAGCAGGACCTTTAGAAGCATTTAAAATTCTATATTGAATTCCAGTATTATCAGCAATAATACCCATTATCCCACCAAGTGCATCAATTTCTTTTACTAAATGCCCTTTTGCAAGTCCTCCTATTGCTGGATTGCAGCTAGCAAGTCCAATATTTTCTATTAATAGGGTTATAAGATGCACTTTTAAGCCCATTTTAGCGCAGGCAAAACTTGCTTCTATGCCTGCGTGTCCTCCGCCAACTACTATTACATCAAAATTCAAATATAACCTTTCTTAAAAATACTAAATTAATGATAAATTAAATACTATTTATTTTATAAGATATTTTTGCTAAATTTTCGAAATTGAAATTTTATAACTTTTTGCTTATTAAAACTTAAAGTTTTTGGAGAATATTGTAATGTATAACTTTTTTAAAAATAAACTTACATCAATTGGTGATTATAGCTTATCTAGGTATTATACAGGTGTTATTCTAGTAACAATTATTGCATTAGTTATTGCATTAAACATCAAATTTTTATTATGGCTAGTAGTTGGAATCTTCTATATAATTGCATTTTACGAGGCATTAAAGTTATATAATATAGAAGAAAAAACTTATTTATATATTAGCTCTTGTATTATTTGGATTATTGCATATTTTCATACAAATCCAATCTATATTTCAATAGTAGTTTTAGTAGTTATGGCCTCATATAACGCATATCATCAAAATATAAAAAATAAAGATTATTTAGTTATTTTATATCCTACTATTCCATTTTTATGCTTTTTTAGTATTTATAAAAATTTTGGTGTAATGGCAATAATATGGCTTATTTTAAGTGTTGCATTAGCAGATATTGGGGCTTATTTTGGGGGTAGAGCCTTTGGTAAATCACCTCTATCTCCAGTATCACCTAAAAAGACATTAGAGGGGGCTTTAATAGGTCTTGTAGTTTCAACTTTAATTGGAACTATGATTGGTATTGGACAAAAAGATTTTATTAGTGCATTTTTTATTACTTTTTTTGTAGCTTTAATATCTATTTTTGGTGATTTATATGAGAGTTTATTAAAAAGAACTATAAATGTTAAAGATAGTGGTAATATTTTGCCAGGTCACGGAGGCATTTTAGATAGAGTAGATGGCTTATTATTTGGAAGTGTTATTATGATATTTTTACTTGAATGGTTTAAATGATATTACTTGGCTCAACAGGAAGTATAGGTACACAAGCAATTGATATAGCATTAAAAAATAATATTGAAATTGAGCTTCTTTGTGCTGGTGAGAATATAGAGTTATTAAATAGACAAATAGCCCTAGTAAATCCAAAAATAATTGTTATTAAAAACGAAAATGATAAAAATAAAGTCATAAAATTACAAAATCAAAAATTATTTTTTGGTGAAAGTGGAATTATAGAAGCATTAAATATTGCAAATACAAAACTTGTCTTAAATGCCCTAGTTGGGTTTAGTGGAGTTATACCTAGCCTAGAGGCTAAAAAATTAGGCAAGCTTCTTGCTCTTGCCAATAAAGAAAGTTTAGTTGTTGCGGGTTTTTTAATGGATTGCAAAGATATTATTCCTGTTGATAGTGAGCATTTTGCATTAAAAGAGTTGCTAAAAAATAGGACAAATATTAAAGAACTAATAATTACTGCAAGCGGAGGAGCATTTAGAGATACACCTCTAGAAATAATAGAATCTAAAACTCCGCTTGAAGCCCTTCAACATCCAAATTGGTCAATGGGTAAAAAAATTACTATTGATAGTGCTACTATGGTAAACAAGCTTTTTGAGGTTTTAGAGGCTAAATATTTGTTTAATACAAATAATATTGATGCAATGATTGAAAGAAATTCAATAATCCATGCATTGATACAAACAAAAGATAATAATGTTTTTGCTAATTTTTCTAACTCTGATATGAAACTGCCAATTTCTTATGCCATGCTTGGTAAAAAGGCACAATTAACTCCAAGCATAGAAGGATTAGATATTACTAAATACATTTTTAAATTAGAAAGAATTTGCTCCATTAGATATCCACTTTGGGATCTAAAAAATGATTTACTAAAATCTCCAAAATTAGGAATAATTTTAAATTCTGCAAATGAGATTCTAGTTTCAAGATTTTTGAATAATCATATTAATTTTGGTGAAATTGCTAAAGGTATTTTTAGGGCATTTGATAAGTTTAGTAGCGATATTGAAAAAATTAAAAATATTAATGATATATTAGAGTTTGATAGAGAAATAAAGAATTTTTATAGCTCTTAATTGACATTTAACAAATTAGTTAATACAATTGCTAAATTTCTTCATTTACAAGCTTCATTAATATTTCTGAAGTAATCAAATTATAATTTTAAGGATAACAATGGCTAAAGATAAAGAAAGTAGCACTAAAAAAAGTCATATTCCAGCAGATGTTTATAAAATTGAGGAGTTAAAAACACTTACATTATCTAAATTAATAGAGATAGCAAATAAACTAGGAATTGAAAATCCACAAGAATATAGAAGACAAGACTTAATGTTTGAGATATTAAAAACACAAGTCAATCAAGCAGGATATATTCTTTTTTCTGGTATCTTAGATATAACAAATGAAAATTATGGCTTTTTAAGGGGTGTTGATGAAAATTTTTCAGATTCACAAAATGATGCTTATGTTTCATTGACACAGATTCGTAAGTTTGCATTGAGAAATGGCGACTTAGTTACAGGACAAGTCCGCCCTCCAAGAGAACAAGAGAGATATTATGCTTTGCTTAAAATTGAAGCAATTAATCATCTCTCACTTGATGAGGCTAAAAATCGCCCATTATTTGATAATTTAACTCCACTTTTTCCAACAGAACAATTAAAATTAGAATATGATAAATCAAAAGTTACAGGCAGAATTTTAGATTTATTCTCACCAATTGGAAAAGGGCAAAGAGCATTAATAGTAGCTCCTCCAAGAACAGGTAAGACAGAATTAATGAAAGAGTTAGCCCACGGTGTATCAACAAACCACCCAGAAGTAGAGCTTATGGTGTTATTAGTAGATGAGCGTCCAGAAGAGGTTACAGATATGCAAAGAAGCGTAAAAGGTCAAGTTTATAGCTCTACTTTTGACCTCCCAGCTTCAAATCACGTAAAAGTAGCTGAATTAGTTTTGGAGAGAGCAAAAAGAAGAGTTGAGATGGGGAAAGATGTAGTAATTTTGCTTGATTCTATTACAAGGTTAGCTAGGGCTTATAATACAGTAACTCCATCAAGTGGTAAAGTTTTAAGCGGTGGGGTTGATGCAAACGCCCTTCATAAACCAAAGAGATTTTTTGGAAGTGCCAGAAATATTGAGCAAGGAGGTAGCTTAACTATAATAGCCACAGCTTTGATTGATACAGGCTCTAGAATGGATGAAGTTATTTTTGAGGAATTTAAAGGAACAGGAAATGCAGAAATAGTCTTAGCAAGAGCAATTGCAGATAGGAGAATTTATCCTGCATTTGATATATTAAAATCAGGCACTAGAAAAGATGAATTATTGCTTGGAAGTGAGAAACTTCAAAAAGTATGGATTCTAAGGAATTTTATGCAACAATTAGGCGATATTGAGGCATTAAATTTGATTTATTCTAAGATGAAAGATAGCACTAGCAATGAAGATTTTTTAAGTAAGATGAATGAGCAAGAATAATAATATAAATGAAGATTGGTGTATTTGATAGCGGTATAGGTGGTCTTAGCGTTTTAAAAAGTTTGCTTAACTCTAATTTATTTAGTGAGATTATTTATTATGGTGATACAGCAAGAGTACCCTATGGAAATAAAGATAAAGATACAATAATTAGATTTTCACTAGAGGCAATTGATTTTTTTAATAAATTTGATATTGATATGCTAGTTGTTGCTTGTAATACTGTTAGTGCGTACGGTTTAGTAAAGATGCAAGAGATAGCTTCTTATGATATTGTAGGTGTTATTGAGCCGGGTGTAATTTTGGCAAAAAACAATATAGCTAATCTAGATTCTAGTATTTTAATAATTGCTACAAAAGCTACAATAGATAGCAACCTTTATGCTTCAAAGTTAAATAAATTAGGCTATAAAAATATTATTAGTATTCAAACTGGGCTTTTTGTTCCACTAGTTGAAGAGGGAATTTTTAGTGGAGAGCTTTTAGAGTGTGCATTTAAATATTATTTTAAAGATATAGAAATTCCTGATGCTATTATACTTGGTTGCACACATTTTCCTCTAATACAAAATGAAATAAAGCATTATTTTAATAATAAACCAATCCTAATTCATTCTGGAGAAGCCATTGTTAGATATTTATTTGATAAATATAAATTAAATCAAAATAATAAATCTACAACAAAGGTTTCTTATTATGTATCTGGCTCTAAAGAGATTTTAGATTCTTGTGTTAAGATTTGGCTTAATTCTTAAGCCTTTTAACTTTTATTTTGTTTATTCTCAAATATTTTTTATTAAAAATTAACTTTACAATCTAAAGTATATTGATTTTATAATGAATTTTTAAGTATTAGCTAAATAAAAACTTCACATAAAAGAGATATATGGCTTATTAAATTTTAAAACTTTTTAATCAAATGTGCCTTTAACTTCATCATTATCTTTTATTCCTGTAATTGAAGTAGGTTGTGAAATATTAGTTCTTCTTGCATTATTCCTATTATATTTAGGTATTATTTTTTCTTCTGATATTAGCTTTTTTAAATTATTATTTATAAAATACATTGCTATAATAAATGGTAGCACAGCAATAAATAATGCTATTAAGGCATTGCCTTGTGTAGCACTATTAAATACAAAGATAAAGAAAAATAAGCTCTCAAGTCCTAAGAAAATCAAAATCCCTATCATAATCATTTGCCATTTTGATATTTCTTTTTTTAACATTATTTTATTATTTATTTTACTACTTACTTCATTTAAAAGTCCGCTATCAACAATACTATTAATATTAGTTTCTAATTTTACTACTTTATTTATTATATTTGTTATATCATTATTATTTAGTTTTTCTATAACTTCTGCTTGAGAAGTTTGAGTTTCCTTGATTGTAGAGAGATTGCTTTCAAAAGATTCTACTAAAGCCTTAATATCTTTTTTTGTTTCTTCTATTTTATCTTCAACATCTGAAATATCTTCAATTAATTTAAACATAGTGTCTGATAAATCATCTATTTTTGAGTGTTCAAAATTTTCTTTTTTCATTTCATTCCTTAAAATTTATAAATTAAATCATTTATTGTTAAAAAATTCGTTAAAATTATAGCTAATATTAATTAAAAGATTTAAGGCTAATTTTAAATTATGAAAACAATTTCAAGTATTATTGCAAGTATTATTGAAGGTAGGGTTTGGCGTTTCGGAAAAAATATTGATACTGATTTAATCATCGCTGCAAGATATTTAAATACCACTGATGAGGCAATTTTGGCAAGTCATTTGTTAGAAGATGCTAGAAGTGACTTTGCTTCAGTTGTAAAAAAAGGTGATATTATAGTAGCAGATGAAAATTTTGGTTGTGGAAGTAGTAGAGAACATGCTCCTATAGCAATTAAGGCAGCTGGGATAAGTGTTGTTATTGCACCATATTTTGCTAGAATCTTTTATAGAAATGCTTTTAATACAGGGCTTTTAGCCTTAGAATTGAAAGATGTTAGTAAGATAAAAGAAAGTGATATTTTAAATATCAATATAGAATCTGGCATAATTATCAATAAAAGCACAAATGAAACTTATACTTTTAATCCAATTCCTACATTTATGCTAAAGCTTTTATCTGCTGGCGGATTAATGCAATATGCAAAGCAAAATTAGATTTTAAGGGAAATTATGAAGACTTACAATATTGCAGTTTTAAGCGGAGATGGCATTGGAGAGGAAGTAATTAATGAAGCACTAAAAGTATTATACTCTCTTCCAAAAGAATTTAACTTAGAATTTAAGAGGTATGCAGTAGGGGGTGCTGGTGTAGATAGATTTGGTGATCCACTACCTAAAGAAACTTTAGATGGTGCTAAAAATAGTGATGCAATTTTATTTGGTGCAATAGGTGGGAAAAAATGGGATAGTTTAGAAAAGCATCTAAGACCTGAATATGGCTTGCTTAAGCTTAGAAAAGAATTAGGACTTTATGCAAATGTCCGTCCAATAAAAATCTATAATGCACTTTTAGATTATTCTCATCTTAAAAGAAAAACAATTGAAGGAAGTGATTTTGTTATAGTAAGAGAGCTAACTTCTGGAATCTATTTTGGTGAGCCAAGAGCTAAGTTTGATAATAGAGCTTATAATACTATGGTTTATACAAAAGATGAAATAAAGCAAATTGCTATATATGCCTTTAATCTTGCTATGCAAAGAAAGAAAAAAGTATGTTGTGTAGATAAGGCAAATGTGTTAGAAACTAGTGTACTTTGGAGAGAAGTAGTTAGTGAGGTGTCAAAAGATTATAATGAAGTAGAATTATCATTTCTTTATGTCGATAATGCAAGTATGCAGATTATAGTAAATCCAACTCAATTTGATGTGATATTAACAGAAAATTTGTTTGGTGATATTTTAAGTGATGAAGCTAGTGTTATAGGGGGGTCAATTGGGCTTTTAGCAAGTGCTAGTATAGGTGATAAAAATGCACTTTTTGAGCCAATACATGGTTCAGCCCCAGATATTGCAGGACAAAATATAGCAAATCCACTTGCTACAATAATTTCTGCTGCAATGATGTTAGAGCATTTAGGTGAATTTAAAGCATCATCTAGTATAAATGCTGCAATTGAAGCAGTATTGAATGATGGATATAGAACAAAAGATTTAGATAATAATAGCTTTTGTTCTTGTTCTAAAATGGGTGACTTGGTTGCATCATATGTTACAAAGGTGTAGGAATGGATAAACATTTATTAGCTAGTATTTATGATATAAAAGGAGAGAAAGAGAAAGTTGTAAAAATTTGTAGGAATATTTTAGATTCTAATCCTAAAGACAAAGAGGCAGAAGAGACTTTACGCAGGATTGCTACTAAAAATATTGATATATCTGAATTAAACAAAGATATGTATAATTTCTTTATAAAAGCAAATTCTAAAGATGAATTAAATGAATTAGAGAGGTGGTTGATTGGAAACTAAAGAAGCTATACTTGCTACAATATCAGAATTAAGTAATTTGGAATTAAATAAAGATAATTCTAATATAGATTCTACAAAAGAAGATACTGATAAAAAAGAGCTTAAAAATATTTTTATAGATATTAAAGAAGAAGGTGAGATAGATTCTGTTGTTAATGATGAAGAAGAGTTACTTTTAAGACTTAAAGAAAAATCATTAGTTTTATTTGAGGGATTAAGGGCATCTCAAAATAAGAATGTAGAAATGAAGTTGAATATGGTGATTGGTTATCTTGAATATCAATTATATATTATTGAAGATAGATTAAAAACCATAAAAACTTGACTTAGGGATGTAATTGTTAGGGGTAAATTATGATAGAAATTATAATGATAGAAGATGATGAAGAGTTAGCGGAGATATTGACTGAATTTTTGGGTAAAAATGATATTTGTGTTACAAACTATAGGGATCCACTTCTAGGAATTAAAGAGTTAGAGAAAAAACATTTTGACTTAATGCTTCTTGATTTAACATTGCCAAATATAGATGGTCTAGAGGTGTGTAAGAAAGTGACAGCTTATAATAATATACCTATAATAATCTCAAGCGCTAGAAGTGATACACAAGACAAAGTTGATGCACTAGAATATGGAGCAGATGATTATCTTCCAAAACCCTATGATCCAAAAGAGCTTTTAGCTAGGATTAATAGTGTTTTAAGAAGATATAGCATTATACCAACACAAGTAGGCAGTAATAAGTCTATTTTTATGGTAGATAAAGATAGTATGAGTATATATTTTAAAAATAATAAACTAGATTTAACTAGGGCAGAGTATGAGATTTTAACCTTATTTCTTTCAAAACCGAATTTTATTTTTTCTAGGGAAAACATTGCTGATAAATGTCAGTCTATCACTTCCAAGGGTGATTATAAAAGTATTGATGTTATGATTGGCAGACTTAGGAATAAGATTTGTGAGGATAGTAAAAATCCAAAATATATTCTTTCTGTAAGAGGTCGTGGATATAAAGTTAATTTATGAGGCTAAAAAATTCTATTATTACAAAAGTAACATTACTTTTTATTTTTAGCTCAATTTGTTTTATATTATTTATTTTATATTTTGTAGCTTCAGAGAAAGCTAAGAGTGATAATATAATAGAGCAAAGATACAGCAATATAATTTATACAATTAATGAATTATTGAAATATGGTGATAACTTAAATAACATCAAAAAATATTTAAATAGTATAAATTTTTTTGAAGAATATGATAAAAATAATAATGATGATATAAAATATATTTCATCATATGAATCAAATAATTTATTTGTTAATATGGTAAAAGTATCAGAGCATTATTATATATCTATTATGGATTCAGAAAAGCGTTTAAATTTTTTATATACAGATTATAATGAATCTAATGATTATTCAAATTACTATTTTATCGCTCTACTTGCTTTTATAACGCTTATATTTTTCTATATTACTGTTTTGAATTCCCTTATTCCACTAAGAGAGCTTAGAAGAGAAGTTATAAAGTTTTCAAATGGTGATTTTGATATAAAAACAATATCAAATAATAATGATGAAATTGGTAAATTAAGTGAAGAATTTACAAAAGCTGCTAAAACTATAAATGAAATGAATAAAGCTAGAATTTTATTTCTTCGTTCTATAATGCACGAGTTAAAGACACCAATAACAAAGGGTTTTATTATTTGTGAGATGATAGAAGATGGTAAATTAAAATATAGATTAGATTCTGTATTTAAGAGATTAAATGAGATTATTAATGATTTTGCTATGTTAGAAGAAATAAATACACAAAAATATAAGATTAATAAAAAAGAATTCAGTTTAACAGAATTAATGCAAAATGTAAATAAAATGCTAATTATTGAATTTGAACGTCCAAGAAATGTTATATTAAAAAATAGAGATATGGTAATATTAGGGGATTTTGAATTAATGAGTCTTAGTGTTAAGAATCTAGTTGATAATGCTTTTAAATACTCTACAAATAAATTAGTAAATATTTTTGTAGAGAATAAAGATCTTGTTATTCAAAATGAAGGACAGCCTTTTAAAAATGGTATAGAAAATTATTTTAAACCATTTTATAGTGATGGTGTAAAGGATACAAGAAAAGGGCTTGGACTTGGAATGTATATTATTAAAAATACTATTGAGGCACAAGGTTACAAATTAGAGCATAAATATCAAGATAACTGCCACTATTTTTATATAAAAGATTGTATAATTTCTACAATGAGGATTAAAAATGACTAGATTAAGAAGGCTTCGTAAAAATAAACAAATTAGAAATTTATTGCAAGAAAATAGATTAGATATTGGTGATTTTATTTATCCATTATTTGTCTTAGAGGGTAAAAACATTAAAAATGAAATTAAGTCAATGGAAGGAATCTATCAGCTAAGTATTGATAATGTTTTAAAAGAATGTGAAAATTTATTACAAAATGGAATCTATCATATATTATTATTTGGAATACCTGATTATAAAGATAGTATCGGGGGTTCTGCTTTAAATGAAAATGCAATCATAGCAAAAGCTACTAGAGAAATTAAGAAGAATTTTAATGAGATGATAATTAGCGTTGATTTGTGTTTTTGCGAATATACAGAGCACGGACATTGTGGAATCTTAGATGAATTTGGTAATGTAGATAATGACAAAACTTTAACTATTTTAGGGAAACAAGCTGTAATTTTAGCACAAAGTGGGGCAGATATAATTGCACCTAGTGCTATGATGGATAATCAAGTTCAATATATTAGAAAAGATTTAGATTTAGCAAATTTTAATGACACATTAATAATGAGTTATTCCACAAAGTTTGCTAGTGCTTTTTATGGACCATTTAGAGATATAGCAGATTCTGCCCCTAATTTTGGTGATAGGAAAGCTTACCAGCAAAATCCTGCAAACAGATTTGAGGCAATTAGAGAATCTATTATTGATGAGAGTGAAGGTGCAGATATTTTAATGGTAAAACCAGCACTAAGTTATCTTGATATTGTAAGAGATGTGAGGGAGCATACTCTTCTTCCTCTTGCAGTGTATAATGTAAGTGGAGAATATGCTATGCTTAAGAGTGCTGCAAATAATGGTTTGATTGATTATGAAAGAATGCTTTTGGAAATTATGCTATCTTTTAAGAGAGCAGGTGCAGATATAATAATAAGTTATCATACTAAAGAGATACAAAAGATTTTATGTGAATCTTAAATAAAGGAGGAAAAATGAAATACTCAAGCAGAATTACAAAATTAGGAGAATCTTTAACAATAGCTATAAGTTCTCTTGCAAGAGATTTAAAAGAGCAAGGAAGGGATATATTATCATTTTCAGCAGGTGAGCCAGACTTTGATACTCCAAAAAGCATTAAAGATGAGGCAATTAGGGCTATTAATAGTGGTTTTACAAAATATACACAAGTTTCAGGAATTAATGAATTAAAATTAGTAATAAGTGATAAGTTAAAAAAAGAGAATTTATTAAATTATGAACCAAGTGAAATTATTGTAAGTAATGGTGCAAAACATTCTCTTTTTAATGCTTTTTCTGCACTTATAGATAAAAATGATGAAGTTATTATTCCATCACCTTATTGGGTAACTTATCCAGAACTAGTAAATTATTTTGGCGGTAAAAGTATATTTATACAAACAAGTGAAGATTCTGACTTTAAAATTACATCATTTCAGCTAAAACAAGCAATAACATCAAAGACAAAGCTTCTAATATTAACTTCTCCATCAAACCCAACAGGAATGATATATTCAAAAGATGAATTAGAAGCTATTTATGATGTAATAAAAGATACAGGTATTATAATTATTAGTGATGAAATCTATGAAAAGCTAGTATATGATAATATTAAATTTGTATCTTGTGGAAGTATAAATGATGATATGTTAAACAGAACAATTACTATTAATGGTTTAAGTAAATCATCTGCTATGACGGGTTGGAGAATGGGCTATTTAGCCTCAAAAGATAAACAATTAATAAAATTATTAAATAATTTACAGAGTCAAAGCACATCAAACATTAATTCAATAACCCAAAAAGCTTCAATTATAGGATTAAATGGGGATAGTAATATAGATACTAAGGATTTTTGTCAAACATTTGAAAATAGAAGGAATTTAGCTTATAAAATGATAAATCAAATACAGCAACTCAAAGTAAAGCTTCCACAAGGAGCATTTTATCTTTTTATTAACATTCAAAAAGTTAATAATGATTCTATTGCTTTTTGTAAGGATTTATTAGAAAAAGAGGGTGTGGCTTTAGTTCCTGGTATTGCATTTGGTATGGAGGGGTATGTTAGATTTTCTTTTGCGTGTAGTGAAGAACATATTATTGAGGGAATAAAAAGAATAGATAAGTATATAAAAAGTATTATAAATTAGAAATATTTTTTATGGTTGGTGATAATATAGCAATTATAATTCCTATGTATAATGAAGAGAGTACTATACTTAGCGTTATAAATGATTTACATAGAAATTTACCAAATGCTAATATATTTGTTTTTGATAATAACTCTAGTGATAAATCATTTAGTTTAGTAGAATCTAAAATATCTAAAGATTCTAATACTACAAATTGTTATTTAAATCTTTTAAAAGTAACTACACAAGGAAAAGGTGCAGTTATTAGGGAAGCTTTTTCTATGATCAATGCAGATATTTATATAATAATTGATGCAGATGCACAGTATGATGCTAATATCTTGCCAAAAGCATTAAATCATTTTGTAAAAAATAAACTAGATATGTTAAATATATCTCGTAAAACTTCAGATGATACTATATATCGCAGAGGGCATAAGCTTGGAAATAGAGTTTTTAGTAAAATTACTTCTTTACTTTTTGGAAAGAAATTTTATGATATGTTAAGCGGATATAGGATATTTTCTAAAGCTTTTGTAAAGAGTTTCCCCGCCCACTCTCAAGGTTTTGAAATTGAGACTGAACTTACTATTTTTTCACTTCAACAACACCTTAGAGTTGATGAGATTGAAGCTCTATATAAGGCTAGACCTTGTGGTAGCATTTCTAAACTATCAACTTTTAAAGATGGACTTAAAATATTGTTTATGATAGCACAACTTCTTTTTACGGAGCGACCTTTGCTTGTTTTTGGGAGCTTTAGTTTTCTATTTTTCATTTTAGGAATTATTTTTGGATTGCCTGTTGTGTTTGAATTTATACAGACTTCAAAAGTTTCTAGATTTCCAACACTTTTTGTTTGTATAGGATTTGAAATTGTAAGTGTTATATTTGCAATTGCAGGGCTTTTGTCATTTCTAATTGTTAGAAATACAAAAGAAATGCGACATTTTATTTACCTTCAACATAAATCTTAATATTTAATGAAACTAAAAGTTTTATTATTAATTTGGAGTTCAATATTTATAACTTTGGCTTTAATATTTGGTATTTTTAATATAACACACAAGGAATTTAGCACAAATATTATCTTAAATGAAGTATCTGTTAAATTTAATGATAAAGTAAGAGAAGAGATAAGTAATAATTTAGAAGAGTTAAAAAAACTAAATTATACATTTTTGCATAAGATAAGTATTGATTTTTCTAATACTATTTTTAGAGAATATAAATTCGTTTCTAAGATAATAATAAAAGGTCTAGATTTACAAGATAACTTAAAAGATATTAAATTAGATTTAAATAGTCTTAGTTTTGAGAGTAAAAAAATAATAGACAACAAAATTTTAGGAAGTGTGGTTTATAATGTAGAGATTTTACCAATTTTCTTTATGATACTATTTAGTATTTATATAGGTGGAATCTTATCTTTTATTGCAATTTTAAATTTAAAATATTTAATTTGTAATATTCCTAATAAAATTTTTACAACCTCTATTTCAAATCTTGAACTTACAAAAACACTAAATAAAAATGATAAGTTTTTTATTATGTTTGTAGTGATTTTATGTATTTTTATATTTCTTTTTACATTTTATTTAGGATTTCCTGGCTATCACATTATAGGTGATACTTATAGCTCTATTGGTTTAGATATGGCAAGTGGACATCCTGTATTTATAGCATATATTTTAGAATTATTATATTTTTATATTGGTAAGCATTTATATTATCTATTTTTATTTAATATTTTTCCATTTTATATGGGTATTTGTTTTTTAATCTGTGGATTCTATATTAAGTTTAAGACAAAGTTTGCAATACTTCTATTATTTCCAACTTTCATCGGTAATATTTATTTTCAAAATTTTATTGAGTATCATAGCTTCGCTTTACCTATGCTTTTATTTTGTTCTTACAGTATTATCTTGTTTTGTATTTTAACTAATACTAAATCTAAAATTTTTTATTTACTAATTTTATTTATATTATTTTTTGCTATTCTTTGGAGGCATAATGCCATCTTTAGTGTATATCCAGCATTTTTTATTTTGTCATACTTATATCTTATAAATAGAGGTTTAGATTCTAGGAGCTTTGTTAAAAATTATATAAAATCACTTATTTTTAGTGCAATCTTATGTTTAAGTATTGTTATTTTTATCCCAAAAATTTTAAAGAATCCAAATGGTAGCTATCCTTCAAATCATATATTTTTACACCAAATAGCAGGTTCTTGTGTGCCAAATAATGATAGCTCTTGTTTTAAAGATGAATGGTATTATCCGCATAAAACTTTTGATGATGTAAAAGATGTTTATGAAAAGTATCCACTTGATGCAGATCCTCTTAATGTATTTTGGGCGTATGATGATGTGCGACCATTTAAATATGGGAGATTAGATGGCTTAAAGTATAAATGGTTGGAATCTATTTTCAAATATCCTAAAGATTTTTTAAATCACGAGATTAGATTTTTTAAAGCTATGTGGATACAAAGTCCATTGCAAAATCCTAGTTGGATATTTGATGCTAAAAAATTACAAAATAAAGCCTCACATCCAACTCACCTTGCAATTTTAAGTCATTTTAATGATAATGAAAAAAGCATAGTTTTAAGTGATATGAGAGAAAAAATTTATACTTTTATTTTTGAATATAAAATTATACTAAATCATATTTGGGGTATTTTTATAGGTGGGATTCTAATGATTATCAGTTCAATATTTCTTTTTTTTAAAAACTTTAGAAATTCTTTGTTGGTATTTACATTTAGTGTTAGTTTTGGAAGTTTTTGGAGTGCATTCTTTATAGCAGCATTTTCTCCTGTAACAGATACTCGTTATATGTCTCCTATACTCCCATTAAGCATTGTTGCATTAATTGGTTTTATGTGTTTTATACTAGATAGGTTTTATTATAGACTAAAATTTTAACACTTATATAAGCCTTTATTTTTTGTATTTAGCTTGCCCTATTTCATAGAAATTAACACCTTTACTATCTATAGCAACAATTGCAGGAAAGTCAATCACTTCAAGTCTAGCTATTGCTTCAGGTCCTAATTCTGGGTATGCTAAAACTTCATATTTTTTAATACTTTTTGCTATCAATGCTCCAGCTCCACCTATAGCTACCATATATACAGCCTTATGTTTTATGATAGATTCTATTACTTCTTTATTTCTATATCCTTTTCCTATCATTCCACTAATTCCTAAATCTAGCATCATAGGTGTATATTTATCCATTCTACCACTTGTTGTAGGACCCGCTGCACCTATTATTTCACCCGGTTTAGCTGGGCTTGGTCCTAGATAGTATATTACTTGATTGGTTAAATCAAGCGGTATTTGACCTCCGATATCTTTGACTTCCATTAGTTTTTTATGTGCTGCGTCTCTTGCTGCAATTATACTTCCACTAATTAATACATTATCACCAGCATTTAATTTCTCTATATCATCTTTATTAAATGGTGCATTTAATCTTATTTCCATATTTAATTCTCCCCTTTTTTAAAGTTCTATTTCTGAATGTCTAGCTGCGTGACAATTAATATTAATAGCCACAGGAAGACCTGCAATGTGCGTTGGATACCATTCTACATTTACTGCAAATGCAGTTATATTGCCCCCTAATCCTTGTGGACCTACACCAGATTTATTTGCTATTTCTAATAATTCATCTTCTAGTTTTGCATATCTTTCATCTTTATTTTTAGAATCTATATTTCTAATTGCCGCCTCTTTTGCAAGTAGGGCGGCTTTTTCCATTGTTCCTCCTATTCCTACACCTACTACTAATGGAGGACAGGCATTTGGTCCTGCTAAGTTTATTGCCTCTTTAAAAAACGCTTTAACACCATCTATTCCATCAGCAGGAACAAGCATTTTTAAAAGGCTTTTATTTTCGCTCCCAAAGCCCTTAGCAGCGACTTTTAGTTTTAATTTATCTCCTTTAATAATTCTAGTATGAATTACAGCAGGGGTGTTATTAGTAGTGTTTTTTCTCTCATATAAAGGGTCATTTACAACAGATTTTCTTAGATAGCCATTTACATATCCGTTTTTTATACCCTCATTTATTGCATCTTCTAAATATCCTCCAACTATTCTTACATCTTGCCCTAACTCCACAAATACTACTGACATTCCTGTATCTTGACAAATTGGTATCATATTTTGCTCGGATATTTTTCCATTTTCGATTAGTTTTTCTAAGATATTTTTTCCTAGTGGTGAGCTTTCATTTTCTTTTGCATTATTAAAAGCCTTTTTAATATCATCTGTTTGTATGCAGCAAGCCTCAATACATAGTTTTTCAACACTATTAACTATTTGATTATAATCTATTTCTTTCATTACCTAAGTCCTTATTGCTAAAATTTTAGTATTGTTAAATATTATCACTTTTATATTAAAACAAGATTGAAAGTTAGGGATTTATTATTCACTTTAGATTATAATTTTTAATTAAACACCTAAAAAGGAATATAATGAAAATAAAGATTTACAAATTTATGCTTTTATATTTGTTAATAGGGGGGGGGGTAGAAGCTAAAGATTCTTATAGTATTGCTGAATGTAGTGGAAATACTTGTATTATCAATAATAGTGTTAAAAATCAAATAGGAATAGAGGAATTTAAACTCACAAACACACAAGGTTATTATGATAAAGTAGAAGTTGATGTTGATTTTAATAATAAAATTTATATAAGTAAAGATGCTTCATTAAGCTTTATGAATATAAATGAATTTATTAATAATGCAAATCTTAGAGTTATAGGAAACGCATTAGAAGTTAATACAAACACATCTATAACTACCTTAATAAATAATGGAATAATTGGAAATCAAACATATAGTAGTAACTCTTTAGGTTTAGTTTTGCAAAATGGAGGAGAAATAAATACTTTAAATAATAATGGAGTAATCTATAAACTAAGCATAATAGGTAATTCTAAAATAAACACTTTAAATAATAATGGAGTAATCTTAAGTAATGGTGCTAACAATGCAATATCAATAAATAATAGCTCTATAGGTATTATTAATAATAGTGGAACAATTAGTGGTATTATAGATTTTAATAATGTTAGTAATCCTTTAATATTGAACAATACAGGATATATTTTACTTGATGAGAATGTTTCAAATAAATACCATTTATCTGCTACTGCTGTTAATGGTAATATTAATAAAGTTAATATAACAAACTATACACTGAAAATAGCTCAAAATTCACAAGATTTTAATAGTTTTAATCAAATATCTAGTGATTCAGATTCTAATAACTCACATATAATAATAAAAGATAATAACAATACATTTCAATTAAGAAACAATAAGCCTATTGCAGTTTTTATTAATGATAGTTTAGAATTAGGAGGAGAATATAGTCTAAATAAAATATTTTTAGCTGCTAATAACAGCAATAATAACTTATCAGACTATGATATAACAGATACAAACAACACTTCTATTAAAGATAATTATGCTCTTTTAGATTTTTTACGAGTAGATGAAAGAAGTAATTCTCCTGTTTTAAATTATGTTATATCAAAAGGAAGTGCAAATAATACATTTGTAGTTAATAAGCATACTAATGCTAGTAATGGAGTAATAAATACTACAGTAAAAGCAAGTGTGGTATCTATGAATAGCCTTATAAATAAAACTAATTCTCTTATATTTAATAATAAAATTTTTCCTGAAATAAAACTTTCTTTTAATAGATACATTTCATTAGAGGAATTAAGAAATAATCAAAATTTTTATTATAAAGATATACTAAAAGATGAAATAAATTATTTGGATAATGTAAGGAGTAATCAAGCAAATAGAAATTCTACTAGAGAATTAAGAAATAGAGCTACTTCTAATTATGCTACCAAGATTAATAGAAATTCCAATAATACAAGTAATACAAATAATCAAAATATTAATTTTTTCTTTGCTCCATTCATATCTCATACTATGTTTTATAATGATGGTTTAGACTATAGTGGATTAGACTATGGGTTTATAACAGGAATAAATACTAAATTAGCAAATATCCATACAATTGGTCTTAATCTTGGTTTTAGTTATGGGGAATTAAAAGAAAATATATGGAATACTAATCTAACTAATATGACTATTAATGCAGGATTACACTATAAGTTAAATTTAATTTTTAATATGTATGTAAAGCTAAAAGGAGATATATTTTACTTCATAGATAATATAAAGTATATAGAATCTAAAATTAATAAAAATAATTTAGGATTTGCTCTAAGTAGCACATTTGGTAAGAACTTTAATCTAAATAATTTTGGAATAATAGGTCTAGAATTGGGAATTAATTATCAAGGATTAAATTCTTCTAGTATAAGATTAGATACAGAAAGTTATAGTAATTCATTTTTAAATTTAGCCTATGCTGATTTTAGTCTAAATTATTCTAAAGTTTTTAGTAACTTTTGGTTGATTGATGCATTATTAGGTGTAAAAACATTAACTACAAAACCAACAAATTCTCTAAAAATAAAAGATGATGTTATTAATTATAATATTGGACTAGATAGAGTTTTAGGGTATGTAAATTTAGGTATTGGATATAGTTTAGATAACAAAGTAGAATTTAGTATAGATTATTTAGGAATGTTTGGCAATAAATCTATTAATAATTCAGGTTTTTTTAATATAAAAGCTTGGTTGTAATTTGGAAGTATCACTGACATATTTTAAAGTTAGTTAAATAAAATTATT
The DNA here is from genome assembly GCF_003364125.1 of Helicobacter sp. MIT 14-3879. Classification (NCBI taxonomy): domain Bacteria; kingdom Pseudomonadati; phylum Campylobacterota; class Epsilonproteobacteria; order Campylobacterales; family Helicobacteraceae; genus Helicobacter; species Helicobacter sp. MIT 14-3879. The sequence goes on along the minus strand of NZ_NXLP01000005.1, from coordinate 42,457 downwards.
TAATTTATATAATAAATCTTAGTAATATTTATTCAACTTAATACAAGCTTTAAACAAGGCATTATTAATATTCCTAAAAGCTTAATTTACTTGAAAAAGAAATACTTTTGTGATAAAATCCGCAGACTTAAAAGCTTAATTGGAGTAAATAATGACAAGTGTATTGTTAGTAACGCAGATTATTTTGGCATTAATCATTACTATAATTGTTCTTTTACAAAAAAGTTCAAGCATTGGACTGGGCGTTTATAGTGGTAGTAATGAATCTCTTTTTGGTGCAAAAGGTCCTGCTGGTTTTATGGCAAAATTCACTATGGGTGTTGGATTAGTTTTTATTATAAATACAATAGCCTTAGGATATTTTTATAATAAAGAAACTAATAAATCAATTATGGATAATAGAAAAATTAATATTGAAAAAAATTCTACAATACCAAGCAATCCTTTAAATAACTTTAATATTCCAAGTGCTCCTTCTCCATTTGAAAATAAACAAAAGACTAATTAAAGGATGATAATGCTTAAAGAGATTTATGAACTCACAAAAAATAATATGCAAAAAAGTTTGGATTCTTTAAAAAGGGATTTTGGAATATTAAGAAGTGGTAAAGTATCAACAATGATTTTAAACAATATAAGAGTAGATTATTATGGCACACCCACGCCAATAAACCAAATTGGCTCTGTTATTGCACAGGATGCTACAACTATAATTATTACTCCTTGGGAAAAAAATCTATTGAAAGACATAGAAAAAGCAATATTGGAAGCTAATATAGGAGTAAATCCTAATATTGATAGTAGCAGCGTAAAGCTATTTTTTCCACCTATGACAAAAGAACAAAGACAATCAATTGCAAAAGAAGCTAAGTCAATGGGTGAAAAAACAAAAATTGCTATAAGAAATATTCGTCAAGATAGTAATAGCTCTGTAAAAAAGCTTGAAAAAGATAAGGTAATTACAGAGGATGAAGTAAGAGCAGCTTATAATGAAATACAAAAATATACTGATGATTTTGTAAAAAAAATTGATGAAATAGTAAAAAATAAAGAAGAGGAAATATTAAAAGTTTAGTTATGGATATAAGAAAGTATTATATTGAGTCAAACGCATTATTAGAAGGTCATTTTTTATTAAGTAGTGGAAATCATTCAAAATACTATTTGCAGTCAGCAAAAATTCTTGAAGACCCTAAAGTAGCTGAAATTTTAGCAAAAGAGTTAGCAAAAGAAATATCTAAAAGCAATATTAAAATAGATTGTATTTGTTCTCCTGCTATTGGTGGCATTTTAGCTGGGTATGAGTTAGCAAGAGCACTTCAAGTTAGGTTTATTTTTACAGAAAGAGTTAATGGAGTAATGAATCTAAGAAGAGGTTTTAATGTAAGTCCAAATGAAAGAATCTTAATTTGTGAGGATATAATTACAACAGGTGGTAGTGCGGTAGAATCTGCTGAATGTGTTAAAAATTTTGGTGCTAAAGTAGTAGCTTTTGCAGCACTAGCAAATAGAGGATTTTGTAAAAGGGTTGGCTCAAGCATTACTTCTAAGACTGAATGTAAGCTCCCATTAGATATTCCATTATTTGCATTAGATGATTTTTTATTTGATATGTATAAAGAAAATGAATGTCCAATGTGCAGAAATGGAAGTATTGCAATTAAGCCGGGTAGTAGGGGTAATTAAATCTAGGATTAATACTAAATTAAATGAAAAAAATATTAGTAAAAATGTTGTTATTAGAGCGTATAAAGGCTTTTATTACAGATATTTTTATGATTTATATGCCAATCTTATATATAGCCTATATAATTTTAGGCTCTAAAAAAGCATTTTTAGATAGTGAGATTACACATTTTGTTTGCTTTTTATTGTATGCTTTAATAACTTCTATTTTATTTTCTAAAACTTCTCAAACTCTAGGATATAAGTATTCTCAAATTATTCTTGTAGAAAATAATAAAACAATAGAGGAATCCAAGATAAGTTTTTTAAAAGCATTTATTAGGTTTTTATTATTTTGTATTAGTATGACATTAGTTTTTGGGGTAGTTTTACCATTTATTAGAAAAGATAGGAGGTTTTTTCACGATATTTTATGTAATACAGAAGTTATTAGTGAAAGTCATATTTAAAAAAAGTAGCAAAACATTTAATAATTATATTTTAAGTAAGATTTTTTTAAATAAATTAATGTAGAATCTAAAATCACCAAGATAAAAGGAGTTCATATGGCAGAAGAGAGTGTTTCATTAGATGAGAAGATTTTTACATTTGCTAGTTTAATTAATCCAAACCACGATTTTATAATAGGATTTTATACATTTATAATATTTTTAATAGCATTGCTTTTTGCTAAATTAGCAACAAAAAGATTGGAATTAGTTCCAAATGGATTTCAAAATGTTGCAGAGGCATTTTTAAGTGGTATTATATTTTTTGCAAAAGATGCTATTGGAGAAAAATTAGCTAGAAAATATATTCCGCTAACTGCTACATTAGCATTATTTGTATTTTTATCAAATATGATAGGTATTATTCCAGGATTTGAAGCACCTAGTTCTAGTTTGAGTTTTACTTTAGTCTTGGCTTTGATAGTGTTTTTTTACTATCATTTTGAAGGTATTAGAGAGAATGGATTTATTCGTTATTTTGGGCATTTTGCAGGTCCTGTTAAGTTGATTTCCCCTTTAATGTTCCCTGTTGAATTAATATCTCATTTTTCAAGAGTTATATCTTTATCATTTAGGCTTTTTGGAAACATTAAAGGAGATGATATATTTTTACTCGTTATGCTAATGTTAGCCCCTTGGTTAGCCCCATTACCAGCATTTGCTATACTTACCTTTATGGCTTTTTTACAGGCATTTATTTTTATGATTTTAACTTATGTTTATCTTGCAGGTGCAGTTATATTAGATGAAGAATCTCATTAAGAAGAATAATTTATTCAAACAAAATACTTATAAAAACAAAGTTAGTGCAAAAGAAGCTAACGATTTACAAAAAGATAGTTTCTTGTATAATTCTGCGTTTATTAGTATTTTTATAGAAATATTAGTTGGTGCTGTTTTAGGAGTTTCTATTTGTTTTGGTTTTATCTTTTCATTTTTTATACTAAGAGGTAGCTTGATAATTTCTCTAGGAATATTTTTTATTATTTTAATATTTGCTATATTCTTAGTATTGTTTTTGAAATATATGTATTTTCTAGTTTCTCTTAAAGTGAAAGAAGTTAAGTTATTAGAGGATATAAACAAAAAATTATAAATTACAAAAATGGATAAATTTTTAATAAGCAATAAAAATTATGAATTTATCTTATCAAATCTTTCTTTTATGAAAAATTTTGGAGTTAGTAAGATTTACTTAAGAGATGAGGATTTATCTATAAATATTCTTAATAATTTTTTAGTCTCTACTAAAAAGTATGATATTAAAATATTTATTAATTATAATCCTAAATTATCATATTTTGGTAAATGTGGAATTCATTTAAAAGGTAAGCAATTACATCTTGCAAATGATTTAACTAATATCCCAATTTCATATAGTGCCCATAGTTTAGATGATGTATTAAAAGCCTATTATAGTGGTGTTAGTTATATTTTTATTAGCCCTATTTTTTTTGTAGAAAATAAAAATAAACCACTTGGCATAGAATTTATTAAGCAAATCCCACTTTATATTAGAAATAAAATTTTTGCTCTAGGTGGTATAGATAGCACAAATATTACTGAACTTGAAGGTCTTGGCATTGCAGGAGTGGCTGGAATTAGAATGTTTTTATAAAATTATATGCTATTATAAGCTTTTTTAATTGCTAAATTATCTAATTCTTTTTGCTTATATTTTGTATAATTCAATTTCTACAAAACTAAAATTTAGAGGTTTATGCAATGAAAGAAACTATAGCTAGAAGAAAAAAAATATATAATCCAGAATCTAATGAAAGTGTAAATGATAGAAAAATATTTAATGGGAATCCTACGAGTATATTTGATTTAAACAAGATTAAATATCAATGGGCATATAATTTATGGAAAGTTATGCTTGCTAATACTTGGTTTCCAGAAGAAGTAGGAATGGCACAAGATAAGCGAGATTATGTAAGCGGTCTTACAGAGCAAGAAAAATTGGGCTATGATAGGGCATTAGCACAATTAATTTTTATGGACTCCCTTCAAACTAACAATTTAATTGATAATGTAAATCCATACATCACTAGTCCAGAATTAAATCTAATCTTAGTTCGTCAAGCTTATGAAGAGGCATTGCATTCACAAAGTTATGATGTTATGGTTCAAGCTATTAGTGATAATAGTGATGAGATTTATGAGATGTGGAGAAGAGATGTTGAATTAAGAACTAAGAATGATTATATAGCAGATGTTTATATGGATTTGGCAAAGAATCCAACAGAAGTCAATCTTTTGAAAGTATTTTTTGCAAATCAAATTTTAGAGGGAATTTATTTTTATTCAGGATTTTCATATTTTTATACTTTAGCAAAAAGTGGAAAAATGTTAGCAAGTGCTAATATGATAAGGTTTATTCAAAGAGATGAAGTTACACATTTAATATTGTTTTCATCAATGATTAATTCTGTTAGAAAAGAGCGTCCAGATTTATTTACAAAAACACTTGAAGAAGAAGTTATTGAGATGTTTAGAAAGGCTGTTGATTTAGAATCTAGCTGGGGTGAATACATTACTCAAGGGCAGATTTTAGGGCTTACTACGGAAATTATTAGGCAATATATTGAATATCTTGCTGATGAGAGATTAGAGAGAGTTGGTTTTAGTAAGATTTATGGTGTAAAACATCCTATTAAATGGGTTGATCAATTTAGTAGTTTTAATGAGCAAAAAACTAATTTCTTTGAATCTAAAGTTACCAACTATTCAAAAGGGAGTATAACATTTGATGACTTCTAAAAAACGATTATATGCGTTACAAATGAAAATTAGGTTTAATTTTGAGGATAATTTAAAAAATATAGAGTTTTTATCAGCTAGCTGTGGTGAGGGTGCAATAATTTTAACACCAGAGGTTGCTTTGAGTGGGTTTTGCTATCAAAGAATGAATGATGCAAGCGAATTTAGCAAACTTGCAACAGAGAGATTAATAAAGGCAAGTGAAGATAAAACTATTATAACTACAATGATTGAAAACTATAATGGAAAATATTTTAATAATCTTAAAGTTTTTTCTTATGGAGTTATGATACATAAACAATCTAAAACTAAACTATTTCCTCTTGGTGGTGAGCATAATCATTTTACTAATGGTGATGAGAGTGAGTTTTGTATGTTTAGTGTTGATAATATTAAATGTGCGGCTATAAATTGTTTTGAGCTTAGGTTTCCTAAAATTTGGGATATCGTAAGAGGTGCTGATATAATTTTTGTTCCTGCTCAATGGGGTAAAGAGAGAAAGGAGCATTGGGAGACGCTAAATCGTGCTCTTGCAATTGTTAATCAAGCATTTGTTGTATGTGCTGATTGTGCAAATGATACTATGGCAAAAGGAAGTGCCATTATATCACCGTTTGGTGTTGTTATTAAAAATGATAATAGAGAAGTTATTTCGGCAGAGGTAGATTTATCTGAAATATCTAAGACTAGAAAGTATATTGATGTAGGTTTATCTTAATATTTTTATGAGAACCAAAATAGAGCAACAAAAACAACTTATACAAATGGTATCAATGATAGAGGATAAGTTTATATTATCTAGTAGGGTTAGAGAAGCTTTTTTAAATATTCCTAGAGATATTTTTATTCCACAAGGAATGCTTCACATAGCCTATAAGCTTGATGCACTTCCACTTGGAACAAGGCAATTTATAAGCTCTCCATTGACTGTTGCAAAAATGACACAATACCTTGAATTAGAATCTTGCGATAGTATTCTTGAAGTAGGTCTTGGCAGTGGATATCAGGCTGCTATTTTAAGTAAGATTGTTAGAAGAGTTTTTAGTATAGAGAGGATTAATAGACTTAGAGATGAGGCAATTGAACGATTTAGATTGCTAAATATTATGAATGTTAATACAAAGCTTGATGATGGTAAAAATGGTTGGGATAGATTTGCACCATTTGATAGAATCTTATTTTCTGCAAGTTTGAAGGAGATTCCACTTAGGATTATTAGTCAATTATGCAATGGTGGTATTATAGTAGCTCCAATTTTAAAAGATGATGGAAGTCAAGTAATTACTAGGTTTATTAAACATAATGATATGTTAGAGATATTAGATATGAAAGATAATTGTTCATTTGTAATAGTTAGAGATAATATAGAATAAAAGGAAGTATATTGGAAATTTTATTTGCTGTAATTGCAATTTTACTTGGATTATGTTTTGGCTCATTCCTAAATGTATTAATTGTTAGAATCCCATTAAATAAAAGTGTAGTTTTACCTGCTAGTGCTTGTATGAGCTGTGGAATGAAGTTAAGATTTTATCATAATATCCCACTTATTTCTTATTTGTTTTTAATGGGTAAATGTGGGTTTTGCAAAGCAAAAATCTCTTTTTTATATCCATTAATAGAGGCTATATCTGGTGTTTTTGGATTATTTATTTATTTAAAATTTGGTTTTAGTTTAGAATCTTTATTTATAGGCATTAGTATTTTATTATTACTTGCATTAAGCATTATTGATTTAAAGGTTAAAGAAGTTCCAGATAGCATTAATTTCTGGGCTTTAATATTTGCTTTAATTGGTGGTGTGATGCTGCATTTAGATTTATTATTTGTTATTGCATCATCATTTTCTCTTGCAGGTTTTTTTACATTGCTTAGATTTGCTTTCCAGAGCCTTGCTAAAAAAGAAGCACTAGGTGAGGGAGATATAATAATTGTTGCAACTATGGGCGCATTATTAGGCTGGAAACTATCTTTAATTGCAGTTTTTATATCAGCGTTATCTGCTCTTATTATTCTTATTTTTTGTAGGCGAGATTATCAGATTCCCTACATTCCTTTTTTGTATTTAGGAACTTTAGTTTGTTTATTTCTTGATAATTTTTTTATGGCATTTTTGAATAATTATATTTTACAAGTATGAAAATGTCTATATTCCAAAATAGTATTAGAAATTATTTATTTCTTTCTTTTGCAAAATTATTTTTTATATTTTTTATTATTTTATTTTTTATTTCATCAATTATTGTTTTAATAGGAATTGCAGGTGTTACTTTTGTAATTAAGATATCATTTTATGATCTTTTGTGGCTTTATTTGTATTCACTTCCAAATAGTGTATTTTTTATTTTGCCTATTACTTTTTTTGCTACTTGCGTATTATCTTTATCAAAGCTATCTTATGATTATGAATTGTTAGTTTTTTTTTCACTTGGGATAAGCCCAAATAAAATTTTAAAAGTTTTTTTACCAATTAGTATCTTAATAAGTATTACTTTATTAATTTTTTCAATAGCAATAGTTCCTTTATCAAAAAGTGCTTATAGGAATTTTATTAATGAAAAAAAGACTAATATTGATGTTAATATTAAATCAGGAGAATTTGGTCAAAAGCTTGGCGATTGGCTTGTTTATGTCGATGATGTAAAAGATAGGGAATATAAAAATTTAGTATTATTTTCAAGCAAAGGTTTAGAGTTAGAGAGTTTTATTCTAGCTAAAAATGGCAAAGCAAACAATATTGATAGTATTTTTGAGATTGATTTATTTGATGGTATAGCTTATTTTGCAGAAAGTTATAATATTAAAGAAGTTATTTTTGAAAATATGATTGTAAGAAATAAGATTGGCGAAGTTGAACTAAGTAGCTATGATTTACTTAATTATTGGAAAGAAGCTTTTAATAAAGAGCCAAATAAATTAACTAGGATATTTTCTCAATCAGTCTTAATTTCGCTATTTCCTCTTTTTAGTATATTTTTATTACCTTTATTTGGAGTGTCTAATCCTAGATTTCATAAAAATTTTTCATATTTATACATTATAGTTTCTATTATATTTTTCTATACATTAGTATATTTTGTAATGAATAATATTCCATTACTTGGAATCCCTATATTATTAGCATTTTGGATTATTGTCTCATATATTTTATATAGGAGATTTATTTTAAAATATTATTAAAATTAATTTTATAAGGAGATTCATGAATCATATGATGCACAATATGCTAGATACAGCAAATTTAGTTTCTATGTTTGTTATAGCACTAGGCTATTCATTTTCACATTGTTTTGCTATGTGTGGAGGAATAGTTATAGCTTATAGCCAGATAAAAATAAAAGGTGGAGTGTTAGCAAATATTGTTAGTCATTTTTTATATAGTTTTGGACGCATTACAACCTATGTAATAATTGGTGTAATATGTGCTTATATTGGTAAAAATATTGCTATAAATACGCCAACTAAGGGAGGATTTATTATCATATTTGGTTTTATTATGATTCTTTTTGGAATTGGGTTTTTATTCTTGCCAAAGATTTTATACATCTTAGAACCAAATATTGGAAATTTTAGGATTTTTAGGTGGCTTTTTAATTTTATATTAAAGAAGAAAAATATTTTTAGTATTTATTTACTTGGTTTGTTAAATGGTGCTATTCCTTGTGGAATTGTCTATTTTTTTGCAATGAATGCAGCACTTTCTAATAGCATTATTAAAGGAGCTGAAATAATGCTTATTTTTGGGTTAGCTACTTTAATTCCTATGTTTTTGCTTGGTATTTTTAATTCACTTCTAAAATTAACAAAATATAAAAATATTATTTTAAAAATATCATCAATATTTGTTATTATTTTTGGAATTTACACTATTTTTAAGGGTTTTAATATATTATTTAGCGGAGATTAAATGCAAAATATTTTTTTATCTAAACCAGCGGTTTTTTTTGATAGAGATGGTGTTGTAAATATTGATACAGAATATATTTATAAAATAGAAGATTTTATCTATATGGAAGGATTCTTAGAGCTTTTTAAAGAATGTAAATTAAAAGGATACTTGCTTTTTATTATAACCAATCAATCTGGTATTGGTAGGGGTTATTATAGCTTGGATAGTTTTTTGCTTTTAAGTGAGTTTATACAAAATGATTTGAAGGGAAAGTTTGGCTTTTGTTTTGATAAAATCTATTTTTGTGCTCATAAGCCAACTCAACATTGTAAATGTAGAAAGCCAAATATTGGTATGATTGAAAATGCTAATAGGGATTTTAAAATAGACTTATTAAACTCATATATAATTGGCGATAAAGAGAGCGATATTGAAGCAGGGATAAATGCAGGTATTGGCACACAAATACTTTTTTCAAAGAGCAATAAAAATTCTAAAGCAAGTTATGTTATAGACTATCTTTATAAAGCAAATAGTATAATTAAATCAATAAAATAAACTTATAGGAGAAATAAAATGAAATATATTTATGATGACCTAGAAGATAAAAATATTTTAATTACAGGTGGAGCAGGATTTATAGGCAGTAATATTGCATATTATTTAAATAAGTATCATCCTAAGGCTAGAATCTTCATTTTTGATAAATTTAGGAGTAATGAAATATTTAGTAATGGTAATTTAATGTCTTTAGGGCATTTTAAAAATCTCCTTGAATTTAGAGGTGAAATAATAATTGGAGATTTAGCTAATAAAAATGATTTAGCCAAACTAGATAATTTAGATTTTGATTATATATTTCATCAAGGGGCAATTTCTGATACAACTTGTTTAGACCAAGAATTAGTATTAAAGACAAATTATGAAAGTTTTGATTATTTTATTAATAAGGCTAAAAATGATAATGCAGTTTTAATTTATTCTTCTAGTGCTGCAGTTTATGGTAAAACAACAGCTCCAAACATTGTAGGTAGTGGCGAAATTCCAGAGAATGTATATGGTTTTTCAAAGCTACTTATGGATAAGAAAATAAGAGAAATTATAAAAGATGATAGTAATAAGGACTTTAAAATCATTGCTCTTAGGTATTTTAATGTATATGGAAGTGGAGAATATTTTAAAGGCAATACATCATCTATGATTTTACAAATTGGGATTCAGGCATTAAAGAATAAAAAAGTAAGATTATTTGAGTTTGGCGAGCAATTGAGAGATTTTGTTTATATTAAAGATGTGATTCAGGCTAATATCAAAGCTATGGAGAGCATAAAAAGCGGAATTTATAATGTAGGTAATGGTGTTGCAAGAAGTTTTAATGATATTGTTAATATACTAAAAAACCATATTGGAGACTTTGAAGTAGAGTATATTAAAAATCCCCATTCATTTTATCAAAATCACACACAAGCAGATATATCAAACACTACTAAGGATTTATTTTATGAACCTAGATATAGTTTAGAAAGTGGTATAGAAGATTATATTGATGTTATTAGGGATATATCTTGCTTAATTTAAAACATATTCCAAATATTTTAGTTATTGGTGATTTAATCATAGATTGCTATATTTGGGGAATTGTAGAGAGAATTTCACCAGAAGCTCCTGTGCAGATTCTAAAAATTAATGATGAAAATAATCGCTTAGGTGGAGCTTGTAATGTTGCTAAGAATTTAACTTCGCTTGGTGCAAATGTTTCTTTGTGTGGGATTATTGGTGATGATTTTGATGGTAGGCAATTGCTTGATATGTTAAAAGAATCTAATATTAATAGTGAATTAATCATTCTTTCTAAGAATTTTAATACTATTAAAAAGACTAGATTTATTGCATCAAATCAGCAAGTTTTGCGTGTAGATAGAGAATATAATAAAATTAGTTTAGATTCTAAGGAACTAGATTTTATAAATTGTTTAGAAGTAATACAGAATAAAATTGTAAACTTTGATTGTATTATTCTATCAGATTATGCAAAAGGTGCTTTAAGTGATAATTTTACAAAAGAGATAATAAGCCTTGCAAATAAACATAATAAGCTAATTTTATGCGATCCAAAGGGTAATGATTATTCTAAATATAGTAATTCTACATTGCTTACACCAAATAAAAAAGAAGCACAGATTGCAACAAATATTGAAATTAATTCTCAAGATTCATTATTAGAATCTTTAGTAAAATTAAAAAATGATTATAATTTAAAATATTCTTTAATTACTCTTAGTGAAGATGGAATGGCTATTTATGATAATAAAATGACAAGGATACCAACTCTAGCAAAAGAAATATATGATGTTACAGGTGCAGGAGATACCGTCATTGCAGCTTTAGCTTTTGGGCTTTGCAATGGAATGGATATTTATGAGAGTGCTAGGTTTGCTTCTATTGCTGCAGCTGTGGTGGTTGGAAAGATTGGTTCTGCTCAAGCAATGCTTAGTGAGATTCTATCTTTTATGAAGGCTAATGTTGATGATATTTCTTTAATTTCTAGTTATAAAAAAGATGGTAAAAAGATAGTTTTTACAAATGGTTGTTTTGATATTTTACATTATGGACACTTGAGTTATTTAAAAAAAGCAAAGAGTTTTGGAGATATTTTGGTAGTTGGACTAAATTCTGATAGCTCTGTTAAAAAGCTAAAAGGAAATACAAGACCTATTAATTCACAAGATGATAGGGCAAATGTTTTAAGAGAATTGGAATGTGTTGATTTTGTGATTATTTTTGATGAAGAAACTCCATTAAATTTAATAAAACAAATAATGCCAGATATTTTAGTAAAAGGTGGAGATTATAAGGATAAGGAAGTTGTTGGTAGCAATATAATAAATGATGTGAGATTAGTTGATTATATTCCAAATAAAAGTACAACAAATATTATAAATAAAATAAAAGGATTATAAAATGAATGATTTTATACAGGGTGAGTTTTTTTCACATATTGATATAGCTCAAAATACACTAAAGAGCCTAGTAAATGATATTTCAAAAGCTTCAAAAATAATGATAGATTCTCTTAAAAATGGTAATAAGATTATGGTTTGTGGCAATGGTGGTTCAGCTGCTGATTCACAGCATTTTGCAGCTGAGCTTAGTGGTAGATATATGGCAGATAGAGATGCTATAAGTTGCATTGCTTTAACTACTGATACTTCTGCATTAACAGCTATTGGTAATGATTTTGGTTTTGAATTTATCTTTTCAAGGCAAATTGAAGCTTTGGCTAAAAGTGGAGATATACTACTAGCTATTTCTACAAGTGGCACTTCACCTAATATAATTAGAGCTATTGATGTTGCTAGAAGTAGGAATTGTAAAATAATAGGACTTAGCGGAAAAGATGGTGGTAATATGAATGATGTAGCTGATTTAAATATAGTAGTTCCTAGCTCTAGCACGCCTAGAATCCAAGAAATGCATTTAATAATTGAGCATATTTTATGTAATATAATTGAGAGGGAATTTATTTGAAAATTGAATTTGGTAGTTTTGAGGATTTTATTATGCAGGAAGTAAAAAGAGGGATTCCTCTCAAATATGCAGATATTATTTTTGGCAAATATTTTATTTATTTTCTAACTCCCAAGAATATATTATATCCTTGTATAATATATAATAGCTTGCTTAGTCCAAAAGCTCACAAAGATAGGCTAAAACCATTACTTCACTTTTATAATTGTAAAAATTTATATGATATACTTTACTTAGATAGCACAAAAGTAAAAATTACTAGAAAAAATTTATTTGATTATAATGTTGGGTTAAATAAAAGATATGCTTCTAAATTATTTTATGATATTCCTCTTCCTTTTTGCCCCCTTTGTGTAGAAACTTATAAATTAGAATTTAATAATTTTTATGAAAAAAACTATAATGAGGATTTTGTATTTTTTGATTGTTTAGATGATGTTAAAATAAAAGAAGAACAAATTGCAATTAGCAGTAATATAGCTATTAGCAATAATTATTCTTTGGTTGATGTAAATATTGGTAATGGAAATTTTTATTTATCTTATAAAAGGAATGTTTTTGGCTCTCTTGCTTGAAATAAACAATATTGAATATATGTTTAATACTAATAAAAAATTACATACATTATATAATTATTTGTATTCTGCGCTAGATAAAAGTAGCTCTATTTATAGTAGAATCTTATCGCTTGATTGTAAAAATCATAGGGATTATAGGGTAGAGCAAAGCATAGACTTGGGTTCAAATATATTGGCAATAGAGCAAAGCTATACTTTAAGTAACGGAGGTTTATTTGAATCTCATAGAAAGTTTGTGGATTTCCAGCTTATAGTTTATGGAAGTGAATGTATGGAGATAGGCTTTGCTTCTAGTTTTAACACTATAAATGATTATGATGAAAGTAAAGATCTAATAAACTATAATTGCATTTCTAAGGTTTCTAAAATTAATCTTTATGCTTATAATATTCTAGTGTTGTTTCCAAGTGATATTCATAGGGGAGGTCTGAAGTTAGAAAATGATATTGTTTTTAAATCTGTTTTAAAAGTGCCTATATCATTGGTAAAACCTAAGTTTGTATGAAAATTTTATTTATTTTAATTATTTCTTTATCAATTGTTCTTGGAAGTAAAAATAGTCAAATAGATAAAGAAACTTGTAATGAAAGTGATATAGTAGGCTATTGGTTAAGTCCTAAAGATGAGATTAGTGGGAGGATGAGTATTGTAGAAATTATTAAAAAAGATGGTAAATATTTTGCTTATAATGTTGTTTTTATGGATTCTTTGCCTGCTAATAAAGATGAACATAATCAAAATTTTTTCCTTAGAGATAGAGATATCCTAGGTAGTGTATATATCTATAATCTTGAACGAAATACTCAAAATTCATATATTAATGGCAGATATTATGATTTTAATAATGGCAAAGTTTTTCACCTTAAAATTAAACATAATTGTGATATTTTAACCCTTATAATAAGTATTGATAATATTGGAGTTTTGGGTAGTAAAAAAGTTTATCAGCATCTAAGTTCAGATGATGTAGGATTTTATATAAAAGATAAGTTTTTGCATATTGATTTTAGTGGTGTTGAGAATTAATTTAAAAGGATTTGATATTGAGATTTGATAGAATGTTTTGGCAGTGGATATTTGGCATTGCTTTTGTAGGTTGGATTATTGTTAGCACCCCTAAATTGGATAATTTTTCTATTTTATTTAACATTATAGGGTTAATACTACTTTTTATTGGGATAATTGGTAGGATTTATTCAACACTTTACATTGGCGGTATGAAAAATGAAGGAAGTGATGGTAACAGCTTTATTGATGATGGAATCTATAAGGCATGTAGAAATCCTTTATATTTTTTCTCTTTTTTGGGTTTAATTGGTCTTTTATTTTTAAAGGGTCAAATTTGTTTTATTTTTATAGGAGGAGGATTATTTTTATTAGTTTATCATTTTACAATATTAAAAGAAGAAGCATTTTTAAGAGATAAGTTTGGAAAGTCTTATGAGAAATTTTTAAGTGAAGTTCCTAGATTTTTTCCAAATTTTTCTAAATTTAGCTATAAAGAGAGAATTGAAATTAGACCATTTTTCTTACATAAAGAGCTTAAAAGGGCGATTGTTTGGATTATAGCTGCATTTTTTATTTACATAGTCTCATATTTTCATAGTGTAGGAATTTTACCTGCTTTAGTTAGTGTTTATTAGGATTATTTATGAGGGAGATATTTTTAATAGGTTCTAAGGCAGAAGAAAATATTAAATCTTTAGTTGTTAGTGAGATTAAATTACTTCCTTTTGAAATGAATTTAAGTAATATAGATGCTTTGATTTTTACATCTCGTTATGCTATTAAGTCAATATCAGAAAATGCAAAAAGATTGAATGATTATTCTTGGAAAGATATTCCTAGTTTTGTTATTGGAAAGGGCAGTGCTACATATTTGGAGAGGCTTGGAGGTAAGATTGAATATGTTGGTCAAGATTCTCACGGAGATGGCTTTGCAAAAGAAATTATCCCATTGCTTAAAAATAGACACCCACTTTATATTCATGCTAAAAAGATAGTATCTCATATTAATGAAAAATTATTGCATAATAAAATAAAGCTAAGCGAGGTAATAGCCTATGAAAATAAAACAAAAAAATTAGATTCTCGTCTTGCTCCACCTCCAAATTCTATATTAATTTTTACTGCTCCCAGCCATTATAAAGCATTTTTAGCTAACTTTAAATGGGATGGTAGTTATCTTGCTATTGCTATTGGCATGACTACATTTGGTGTATTTGATGCAGGAATTGATTCATTTGTAGCACCAGAGCAAAGTATCCAATCTTGTATCAAGTTTGCAAAAGAAATTGCTTTGAGGCTGCCTTGAGGTTTTTAAGTGTAACGGAATTAAATAAGCAATTAAAAAGCATACTTAATCAATATTTTTTTAATGTTAGAGTAGAGGGTGAAGTTACTAATCTTGTTAAACATCAAAGTAGTGGGCATTATTATTTTAGCCTTAAAGATGATGAATCTTGTATAAAATGTGTTTTGTTTAAAGGTGCTAAAGCCAAGTTTAATTGTAAACTAGAATCAAATATAAAAGTTAAGATTGAAGGGAATATAGCACTTTATTCAAAGAGAGGCGAATATCAAATAATTTGTTCAAGTATCACTAAAAGTGGTATTGGAAGTTTTCAGTATGAAAAATTGAAAGAAAAGTTAAAAGAAGAAGGTTATTTTGATAAAAAGAAAAAAAGTCTCCCGAAATTTCCAAAAAAAATTGCCCTTATTACTTCTAAAACAGGTGCTGCCTTATATGATATGAAGTCTGTTACAAAAAAAAGATGGAATCTAACAAAATTAACATTGTTTGATACATTAGTGCAAGGAGATGAAGCTAAATTTCAAATTATAGAAAATATAAAATTAGCAGATAAATTAAATTTTGATATTATTGTGTTATCTCGTGGTGGTGGTAGTTTAGAGGATTTATGGGCTTTTAATGAGGAAATTGTAATAAAGGCTATTTTTGAGGCAAAAACTCCTATAGTATCTGCAATAGGACATGAAATAGATTTTGTTTTAAGCGATTTTGTTGCTGATAAAAGAGCTGCTACACCATCTGCAGCTATGGAGATTATTTTACCAGATAAGGATGATTGGTTGCTTAGGCTAGATGAATTATTAGATGAAATAAATTTCATAATGAAAAACAAGCTATCTAATTATCAAAATAGGTTAAATGCTTTAAAAAATGAAATTTTTTATTTTAGGTTTGATTATTTAAAACTTAAAGTGAATTTAGAAGATTATATTAAATTATTAAATAAATTTATGAATAATATTTTAAGTATAAAGATAGCTGAACTATTAAATCTTAAAAATATCAATATGTATGGTAGTTTTTATATGTATAAAAAGCAAAATATAGACACTTTAAAGCAGAATTTAGAATTTAATTATAAAAATTTTTTAAAGATAAAGATAGATTTGCTTATTTCTAAAGAAATTCTTGATAATCTAATAACTTATATTGTAAAATCAAAATTTGCTGAATTAAAGTATTTAAAAGAAATGTTAGACTCTATTAATCCAAGAAATACTCTAAAAAAAGGCTTTGTTCAAATAACGCTAAATGGAGAAATAAAGGAATTACAGGAGTTAAAATCTAATGATTGTATAACATTAAGTAATGGAGATATTAATATGGAAGCAGTAATAAAATAATTTATTTTAATCCCTCATTACACAAGCTTCCAAAATTAGAATTAGAATCTAATTTTATACACTCTTCAAATTCTTTTTTTGCCATATTATTATTGCCTAATTCAGTATAAGCAACACCACGCATATATTTAATCTTTTGAAGCTCATTATTATTGCTATATTTTATATTTTCTAATACTTTTAGCATTTCATTAAAACGATTATCTTTAAAAAGAACATCAGCATAGCTTAGCTCTACAAATGGGGAATATTCATATAATTTATTTTGATTTTGTAGGTTAATCAAAGCTTTAGCATAGCTTTGAGTAGCAATACTATCATTATCATTAATAGCCCAAAGCAACATTTGATAATATGGCTTTATCATATCTTTAGTATTTAAATTAATTTTTATTAACTCATTAAATACTTTTATTGCCTCATCTTTTCTATTTGCATTTGCAAGTGATAAAAATAATATACTTCCTATTTTTATTTTATCAATAGAACTTTTTGCTAGACTTAGTGCATCTCTACTAGAAGAAATTGCTTTATTAAAATCATTTAATGCAAAATTTACTCTTGCTTCATTATAAAGCCATATAAATTTATCATTGATATTGCTTGTATTTTGTTTTAGTATTTCACCACTTAAATTTTTTGCCTTTATAAATAAAGAAGCATTAAATAAGCAATTAAAAATTTGTTTTGAGTTATTTGTGATTAAAACTTCATTAGATTCTAAGAAAAACTTTATAAGGGTATTACAATCATCGCTAGATTCTATTAATTTTATATATGATTGCTTGATATTTTCATTATTACTTTCAAGATTTTGTTTTAATGCAAGAACTTCATTATATTTACCTAAACTAAATAAATTCTTAGCTTTTTTAGTATATGCTAATTTTGCATTATCTGTATTTGGATATGTTTTAATAATGTAGTCATATTGTTTTATTTGCTTTTCTAAGTCATTTTCATTTAGACTAAATAAAAGATTATCATTTCTTTCCTTTATTGAGTTTGCTTCTTTAGAATCTTTAAAAATATTTAAAAATTCATTATTTACTCTATATGCGTCTTGAATTTTATTATCTAGCTCATACCATACTCCTACATCTATCATTAATTGCTTTTTTAACTCATTATTTTGCAGATGTTTTAACATACTATCTCCGGCTAGAGCAACAGTATTATAGAGCTTATTTTCTGCCCAATTTTTAAAATCATTATAGCTTTGGGTCGGATTTTTTAGAAAATAGTTCGGATTATTTTTTACAACTTTATTAAATAATTCATTAGCATTGCTCGTATTATTATTTTGTAATTCATATTTTCCCCAAGCTAGTGATACATAAGATGCAGTATCTAAATCTTTGGCACTACCATAAGCCTTTGCGTATAAGCTTTCAGGCTGCTTTTTATCACCATTTGCATAAAGAATTTTTGCTAATCCTACAAGAGCGTATTGTGCATATTTAGAATCTTCATATTCATCTAGGATTCTATTGAAGTAATATCTCGCTTCATTATAGATTCTAAGTTTATTATAGCTATCTCCTAGTATGTATAGTATTTCAGGAATATTTACATCAGCAGGATAACTTTTAACCCATTCTTTTGCTAACTCTATCATATCTTCTGGTATTGTAGAGTTTTTACTTAAAGAGCGAATTTTATATAATAAGCTTTCTCTTTTAAAAATACTGTCTGGGTAGTTTGTTAGAATTTCATCTGCTAATCTTACGCTTTCAGCAAAATTATTATTATCATAAAATGACCTCATACTTAAAAACATAGCTAAATCAGGACCCTCATCATATACTAGAGGGCTTGCATCAATATTTAGCTCTTTTATATAGGGTAAAGTTGTATTTGGAATATTAATTGGAAAATTTAGCCCAGAATATGAATTATTTGATAAAAATGGAATTTCATCATTATACCCAATAATTTGCCAAATTTTAGATTCCTTTGGTCTTTCTTTTGGGATAGCAATATCTTTTTTTAAATCAAAAGAATTAGCAAATAACTTTTGCATTTTTTTTGGTTTTATATAAATATAAAATTTATAATTTTTTATTTCTGTGTATATTTCAAAAAAATCAGTAGAATTTTTTGGAAATGACGAGTTGGGTATACTATTAACAATACATTCAATTAAAATATTTTTATTATTTATATCAAATTTATCATTGCATTTAAATTTTTCATTATGTTTTAACGTAATAATTGAAAATTTTTTATTATCTTCAATCCCATAATCAACCTCAATGTTAAAAGCAAGTGATGCTTCTAACAATGCTAAAAATATAAGAAATAATTTTAAAATGACACAACCCTTTAAATAAATAGATATTTTTGTATATGAGTAAGTATTATATCAACTAAAAATATAGCAAATACTGAAACTAAAAGCGAAATAACAATTATAAAAACCATAGGGTATGTTAAATTTCTTGTATATAGATTAGTATCATTATTTATAGGTTCTTTTAAAAACATAAAAATTATTAATTTTATATAGTAATAAATTGCAATAGCACTATTTATAAGCAGTATTAATGCTAGTATGTAGTGATTTGCATTTATTGAAGCACTAATAATAAAAAGTTTTCCCCAAAACATACCAAATGGAGGTATCCCACCAAGCGATAGCATACATATTCCAAAACCAACTGCAAGTAGTGGCATAGTTTTAATTAAACCACTAAATTTAATATATGGAGAGTTAAATCTATTATCCCATTTATGATTTTTATTGTGCGTTAGCCAAAGCAATCCAAATGCACCCAAATTTGTAAATAAGAATAAAATCCAATATAAAAATAATGCAGATAAACTGTCGTTAGTATTTATAAGTATGCAGGCAAGACCAAAACCAGCTTGAGATATTGAGCTATATGCAAGCATCCTTTGAACGTCATTTTGTAGTAGTGCTATAATATTTGGTATAGTTATAGTTAAAACTACAATTAAAAATAATATCATCTCAATAAAATCATAATTAAATCCTAAGAATGCGTCAAATACTCTAATAGCTACCACAAAACCCGCAATTTTTGTAACTATCGACATATAAAATGCTAGTGGTGCATTTGAACCCTCATAAATATCTGGCACCCAAGTATGAAATGGGAATAATGATAGTTTAAACCCAATAGCACCTACTAAAAAGATAAACCCAAGTGATATAAAATATTTATTATTTATCATATATTCTTGATTGTATAATATAAATGATAATTCTTTTATATCTAAGCTCCCAATGCTTGCATATATAAACATTATTCCAAATGCAAAAAATCCACTTCCAAGTGCTCCTAATGTAAAGTATTTAATTGCTGCTTCTAGTGCTTTTTGCTTTTTATTTAAGGCAATTAGTGTGTATAATGATAGTGAAGAAGCTTCAAGTCCTAGAAAAATTAATATTAAATTATTGCTTGATACCATAAATTGATACCCAGCAATCATAGATAAAAATAATATATAAAATTCCGCACATTCAAGTTCTGCAAACTTGTCTTTAGATATGATTAAAAACATAAATAATATAGAAGCTACAATTATAATAATCTGTGAAAGTAGAGATAATCCATCGATATTTATAAAACCAAAAAAACCACTTATATTATTATCTATATATAAAAGCGAGATTAAACTTATGGTCATAAATATTATGCTTAAGCTAATATACATTCCCTTATAAAAAGCCTGTATCAATAAATCTAGTATTAATATACTAATAGCACCAAATAATATAATTGCTATTGGTATTATACTAATTATATTTAATGAAGAAAAAGATATGTCTATCATTATCTCACCTCCTCATTTACTTTGCTAAGGAAATTTTTACTTTCATTTAATATAGATTTTTCATACATAAATACTACAAGATTATTTACAGATAAATTAACTTTATCTAGTATAATTTTAGGATAGATTCCAAGCCATATAATTATTAATATTAGCGGCAGTATAGAAATTGCTTCTCTTTTATTTATATCAGTTAAATTTAAGTTATGTTCTTTTAGATTTCCTAAGAAAACATTTCTAAATAGATTTAGCATATAAATAGCACCAAATATTATTCCACTACCTGCAAGTATTGTAATTATTTTATTTACGCTAAAAAAGCCAAGTAAGCATAAAAATTCTCCAACAAATCCAATGGTAAGTGGTAGTCCTATACTTCCCATAAGTAGAATCCCAAAGATTAAAGTATATCTTGGCATTACTTTTGCAATACCTCCATAATGATTTATCATTTTTGTATGCGTTCTATCATATATAACTCCAACCATCATAAATAAAGCTCCACTTATAATCCCATGGCTTATCATAAAAAATATACTTCCACTTATCCCCTCAATATTTAATGAGAATATTCCAAGCACTATTATACCCATATGTGATATTGAACTATAAGCAATGACTTGTTTAATATCTTTTTGAGCAAATGCTATCATAGCTGTATAAATTACCATTATTACACATAAAATTGCAATAGGTGTTATAAATGCAATACTTGCATCTGGGAAAAGTGGTAGGGAAAATCTAATAAAGGCATAGGTTCCCATTTTTAATAAAATAGCAGCTAGTATTACAGAGCCTATGGTAGGTGCTTGTCCGTGTGCATAAGGCAACCAAGTATGAAGAGGAAATATTGGTATTTTTACTGCTATCCCTATAAAAAATGCTATAAATAGCAATTTTTGAATATCAAAATTTATTTGTAACATATACCAATCTAATATATTAAAACTCCAAATACCCGTTGATATATAATATAAATATGCAAAATACAATATACCAAATAACATAATAACAGAGGCAGAAAATGTATATAAAAAGAATTTTATTGAAGCATAGATTCTATTTTCACCTCCCCATGCACCTATAATATATAACATAGGCACGAGTGAAACCTCCCAAAATATATAAAATAAAATCATATCAAGTGATATAAACACACCAATCATAATACTTTCTAATAATAGCAATGTTATTAAGAAATTTTTTATATTTGCTACATTATCTAAGAAAATTACACAAAGTAGGATAATAAATGCACTTAATATTATTAAAAACAAAGAGATGCCATCAATGCCTATGTGATAATTAATTCCTTGCATTAAGCTTATCATTGTAATAAATTGAAAATTTGGATTGTTTTCATCAAATAAATACCACAATAGTAAGCATAATATAAGTTCTATTAATGTTATTGTAATGGCATAATATTTTGCAGAATTATTATCAATAATTTTTCCAAACATTAATAATGTAGCTAAAAGTGGCAAAAAAAGGATAATATTTAATAAATTTTCCATATTTTTAATTCCTTAAAACAATAATAGAAGAATTACAAGCATTGCAAAAATGCCACATATCATAAACATTAATGAATATGATAAATTACCATTTTGCATTTTTCTAGTCTTGTTTCCTGCTAAAATAAAGCTATTTGCTATACAATCAACAACATAATCAATAATTTTTAAATCAATTTCTTTCCATAGAAAATCAGATATTGCCTTATAAGTTCTAATAAAAGTATTATACAGCCTTGGGATATAGTATTGATTTAGTAATAGTTTATAAACTATATTAGAATGTATATTATTAATTTTATATTTTTTATAGTAGATAAATATTGCTAGTAAAATCCCGCTTACAGCTACAAATAACGCAGTAATGATTAATATAACAAGAATGCTATAATCTATTTGTGTGTCTTTTATGCTTAGATAATTTATCAAATAATGATGAAATGTTTTTTCAAAAAAACCGCTAATAATAGCAAGAATAGCAAGTGGTAGCATTGAAATAAGCATTAAATTAGATGCTTCGTGTGGGTGTGAATTATGATTTTTTGGCACAAAAAATACTAACATTAATAACCTAAAGCTATAAAATGCCGTCAAAAATGCACTAATTAATAATACGATCCATAAATCATAATGACCCTCTAAAAATGTAGCTTCTAAAATTTTATCCTTAGAGAAAAATCCTGCAAATGGGTATATTCCAGAAAGTGCAATTGAAGCAATAATCATTAAAATGGCAGTGTATTTTAAAGGCTTAAATAAACTTCCCATTTTAGTAATATTTAATTCATCTTCCATTGCGTGCATTACATTTCCAGCTCCAAGAAATAATAATGATTTAAAAAATGCGTGTGTTGTTAGATGAAATAGTGCAATCCAATAATATCCAAGCCCAGCTGCTACAAACATATATCCTAATTGAGATAGTGTAGAATATGCAATTATTCTTTTTAAATCTTTATTTACAAGTGCCATACTAGCAGCAAATATTGCTACAAATGTTCCTAAATACGCAATAAAAATTCCAACACTTGGGATTAAATCATAAAGTGGGTGAGAACGAATTATTAAATATACTCCAGCAGTTACCATAGTAGCAGCGTGTATTAGTGCTGAAACAGGAGTTGGTCCTTCCATTGCATTTGCTAACCAAGTATGAAGCGGAAATTGAGCTGATTTCCCCATAGCACCTATAAATAATAAGATTCCAATTAATGTTAAACTAAATTCACTAATTTCTAATGCATCACTAAAGACAATATCATATTTCACACTCCCAAAATTAAAAAATATCATAAAGATTCCAAGTAACATTCCTAAATCTGCTATTCTATTCATTACAAAAGCTTCATTTGCAGCAAATGAAGCAGTGTTTTTATGATACCAAAAGCCAATTAAAAGCCAAGAGCAAAGTCCAACCCCTTCCCAACCTATAAATAATCCAAGAAAGTTATCACTCATTACTAAAAATAACATAGAAAATACAAATGCACTGAGAAAACAGAAGAATTTATTAAAGCAATTATCATTTTCCATATATCCTATGGAATATATATGAACTAATAATGATACTATCAATACTACTAGAATCATAATCATAGAGATTCCATCAATCATAAAACCAAAATCAATACTAAATCTACCTGTAACAATCCAGTCAGTAATACTTAAAACCTCTTTGTAGTGTTCTTGTGTGAAAAATTTTGGTAGCATTAAAAATACACAAATTAATGAAACTATAAGACATATTATGGGGATTACCGCAGAGAATATAAATTTTTTTCTAAAAATAAACAATCCTGCAAATAATGAACCAAATAATGGAGCAAAAAGTATAATAGCTAACATATTTCCTCCATTATCCATTCATTTTATTTAAATTATCTAAATTGAGATTATTATGTTTTCTATACCATATAATTAATAATCCAAGCCCAACTGCTACTTCTGATGCTGCAATTGCTATGATGAATAAGGCAAATACTTGTCCCCCTAAATCATTATAATATTTGCTTATAGCTACTAGCCCGACATTTGCAGCATTTAGTAGAATTTCAGTAGAAAAAAATATCATTAAAATATTTTTTCTTCTCATAATACCAATTATTCCTATTGCAAATATTATTATACTTAATAATAAATAATGATTTAAAACTATCATATATATTCCTTTTTATCTTCTTTTTTAACTAAAATAATTCCAGCAATCATTGCAATTAATAACATTATAGCTGCTAGTTCAAATGGTATTAGATATTTAGTAAATAATATAACTCCAATTTGTTCTGTATTTCCATTAATATTTTCTAATGTATTGTTTGTATTGTCAATTATTAAAATTCTTGGAAAAGTTATAATAAATACTATCATAAGAGAGATTCCAATACTTAAATAAGCGATAATTTTTGTATTTTTATTATTTTCTTTTATATCTTTTGAGCTATCAAAAAACATCATTCCAAAGGCATATAATGCCATTACTGCCCCTGTATAAACAGATATTTGAACTACTCCCAAAAATTCTGCTCCAAGTGTAAAAAAAATACCAGAGATAAAAATCATACCACTAGCAAGGGCACTCATAGTGTAAAGGATATTTGAGCTTAAAACTACAATACTAAATGAAATAATAATTAATATGCTAAATAAATAAAATGAAACCAACTCTAACATTGTTTATCCTTAATATCCAAGCGGAGTTTGCTTGATATTTTCACTAGCATTATTGCTTAAACTTCCATATCCTTGATATTCATCAATATTGCCTTTAAGTGCCAAGTCAATTGGTGTTAACATATCTTCTTTTAGAGCAAAATGAGCTCTTTGTTCGCTTGCATTTTCATATCTATCTCCATGGATTATAGCTATCTCTGGGCATACTTCTGCACAGAATCCACAATAAATACATCTACCAAAATTAATGCTATATGAAAGGATTTCTTTTCTACCATCTTTGCCATATTTTGTATCTATTTTAATACAATTACTAATACAAATTTTCTCACATAATCCACAACCAATGCATCTTTCATTACCACTTTCTAAAAGCCTCATTAACTTATGAACAGCTCTGTATCTAGGAGATAGAGGAATTTTTTCTAATGGATATTTTATAGTAACTATTGTACTAGGTTTAAACAACTCAATTAATGTAATAGCTAATCCTTTAAATAAATCTAACCCAAAAGTTCTTTTTATAAATCTTTTAAAACTAGGAGATTCACTTGATTGTATTAACTTATATTCTTTATTCATTTTATTTTCTCCTTTATATTATTATAAAACCTGTAATTAAAATATTAATAATTGCTATAGGCATTAACACTTTCCAACAAAGAGACATTAGTTGGTCTGGTCTTATATGTGGTAAAGTAGCCCTAACCCATATAAATAAAAATATAAAAAATGCAACTTTTAATAAAATAGCAATTCCGCCAGGAACAAAGCCTATTGGATTAAATCCACCAAAGAATATAATGCTAACAATAAAAGATAGAGTAAACATATTTGCATATTCACCTATAAAAAAGATTCCCCACTTAAGTCCGCTATATTCTGTGATGTATCCAGATACTATTTCTGCTTCGTGTTCTAATAAATCAAATGGAGTTCTGTTTGTTTCTGCATACCCTGCAATTAGAAATAGAACAAATGCAATAGGTTGAGAGAATATTAGCCAATCAAAAATAGATTGACTTTGATAATTATTAATATCAATTAATGATAAAGAGCCAACTATCATAATTGGGGCAAGTATTGATAATCCACTAACAACCTCAAAACTTAGTAATTGAGATACAGCCCTAGCCGCACCAATTAAAGAATATTTACTTCCTGAACTCATACCTGCAAGCAATGGTCCATACATCCCTACTGCACTAACGCTTAACACAAATAAGATTCCTACATTTATATCAGATACTATAGGTCTGATTGTTTTTCCAAATATCTCAAACTCTGGTAAAAATGGTATTGGAGCCATAGCTATAAATGCTGTTGCAACAGCTATTATGGGAGCTAATCTAAAAATTATCATATTTGAATTTTGAGGTAAAATATCTTCTTTTAAAAATAGTTTAATTCCATCAGCTAATACTTGCAAAAGTCCCCAAGGTCCAACATGAGTAGGTCCAAGTCGCTTTTGAATAAGTCCTAAAAATTTTCTATCTAAATATGTTCCAAATCCTGCTAATGCAGAAAATACAAGTAAAATAACTAGAATCTTTATGATAACTTCTAAAAAGCTCATTTTTCAATCCTTATATTTAGGTATTTTTCAGTATCTAGTAACTCTTTTATATTACTAATTTGAGGGGATATGGCGAAAAAATTACCATCCATTTCTAAATCAACATAGATTCTAGTCCTAAAAATATCATCTTTTATTTTAAAACTAATTTCATCGCCAGATTTTATATTAAGGTTTGAGCTTAATTCCTCCATTTTAGAATTTGATACATAGATACCTATTTTTGATTGAAAATTTGAGCTATATTGAGTGTATGGATAAAAATGTGAGTTAATATCTCTTAAATACGCATTAAAATTTTCTTTATTATGTATAAAATTAGCATTTTGTTCTATTGGTGATTTAATTTTGGGTTTAATTTCAATTCCTCTATTATCACTTCCGTCATTTTCATAATTATTATTTAATTCTATTTTTTCTAAATTACATTCTAAATCAAGTTCTTTACAGAAGGTATCTAAGTAATTTGAATCTTTCAAAAATCCTTTTATTGGTAGAATTTTATTATCAATATTTACCATACTATCATTCATAGCATTAAAATATGGGATTGTAAAATTAGCATTAATGCTATCAAATATATAATCCCCATTTGCTCTAAAGCCTACACTAAAACCATCCAAGCTATTATTAGAATCTAGTGTTAAATAATTATATATACCATTAGAATTTGCACTAATAGGATTTAAAATAAGTTTTATTCTCTTATTTTTTACTAAAGAGGCTAATATTTTGGCAATAAACTTTGCATTTTTATTTGCATACATATCAGAACCAATGATTATTAATGGCGTAGTATTATTAAGCATTGTTTGTAAATTCAGATAGTTTTCGTATGTTATATTTGCATCTTCAAAAATAGAGTAATACTCTCTTGTTTCGGTTATTTCTTCTGTATTTATTATGTCTTTTAAAACTTCTTTTTCATTATCATTTTCATCTTTTATTATCTCTTTAATTTGAGATTTAACCTCTTTTTTATAAGTATAATTTATATTTATTTTATAAAATTCTAACTCTTTTAATAGATTAGAATCCAATATACTTAGTATAGCAATTAATGCAATATCTTCATATAATGGAGTATAGGCTAAATTAATGTATTTTTTGCTAAGTTTATCTATTAATAAATCCTTAATTGGATGAGCATAAATAAAGGTAGAATCTTTTTGCATTTTTATAGCATTATTAATTTTATACCTAATTAGTGGATTTTCATACTTTATACTTCCTGCAATGGATATAATAACTTTATTTTTAGGTATATCTTCTAGTTTTGCTAGGCTAATTCCTTCTAAATTATCTAAAAATTCACCATATAATCTATTTTCTTCATTTATTAATTTGATGTTAAATTTCTTTTTTAAGGATTCCAGAAACTTAGCTTCATTATTTGTAATATTTCCACCTACATTAATATAACTAGCTTTCTTTATGGCATTTATAGCATTTTCTATATTATTGTTACTATCATCTTTTGCATATATATCATAGGCAAATCTTCCAGCTCCGCATATAGGGTTAAAATTAAAATCATTTGTTATTCTATAAATTTTAGTCTTATTATTTGTATCTTTTTTACCCTCATATACTATTTTACAGCCACTAGAGCAGAGGTTACAAGTAGAATCTATTTTATCTAATTCCCAAGCATTGCTTTTGTATTGAAAGCTTTTTACTCCTAATGCACCAACAGGACATACGCTAACGCATTCTACACAATCAAAACAAGGATTACTGCCAACAAATCCAATGACACCTTTTTGCTTTCTATTCCAAACGCTAAATGCATCTTTTGGCATTTTTTCTTTCCAATAAGCAGAATCTAATTGTGGGATAGAATCTTGTTTAATTACTTTTAAATTAGCTTCTCCCAGATTATCTTTACAGGTTGTTACACATCTCTCACAAAGAATACACAAATTTGGGTCATATTTAACTTGAGACCAATAATCCATTTTTTTAGCAGAATCTTTTACAAAAAAATCTTGATTATCTACATTAAATAGAAGCGTAAAATCTTGTAATTCACATTCACCACTTTTATCACATACACCACATTCTAATGGGTGATTAACACAATAACTTTGCATTATTGCTTTTCGCTCTTTTTCTATTTCTTCACTATGAGTGATTATATTCATATCGCTTTTTACTTTAGTATTGCACGCATAGCTTCTTTTACCATCAACTTCAACCATGCATAACTTACAAGCAAGGGTTGGAGAGCACTTGCTAAGATAACAAATTGCAGGAATAAAAATTCCATTTTTCCTAGCTACTTCAAGTATATATTCACCTTCATTGGCTTGCATTTTTATGTTATTAATCATAATTTCTGCCATTAAATTACCTCTTGTCTTATTGATACTTTTTTAAATCTATAATTACATTCTAATTTTTTTGTGTAATTAAATATTCCAATTACACCACCAAAACTGCTGTCTATTTTGCATATTGCTTTTAGAGATAAATCATCAAATAAAATATTTACTTTTGCATTATCTTGTAGATTCCAAGCTTTTGCAAACTCATTTGATATTTTTAGTGTAGAATGTGATGCTGTGTTATTGTCTATATAAATAATGCATCCATTATTTTCTGGCAATGTTGATATTGTGTCTATTTTATTTACTGCTTTATTAATGGGAATTATGCTATTTTCTTGTAATATAACTATATCAATATTTGATAAAGCTTTTATTGTCTCTAGCATTTTTATTATATTTTTTGATTTTTGATGAAGTAAAATATCATTCCCAATTAATATTAAAGGCTTTCTTTTATTTTTTAATATTAATTTTAGTTCTAAAAGTTCTTCTTCGCCAATATTTGTCTCTGCACTTAAGTATCCATAATCTAAATTAGATATATCATCTTTTATGTTAGAATCTTTTGTATTATTTAATAATTCATATAATAATAATGCACTAACACCTTCTTCCGTCCCAACTTCATATCTAATATAAAACTTACATTTAGAATCCAAAAATGGATATAAACAAACATCACTCATTATATTTTTATCATAAAGTCCAAAAGTTATAATAAAGTCGTGTTTTTTTAAAAAATCATCATTTAGTTTTTGCATTACCACTCTTTACACCTTTAAGAACCTATTTTATTATCTTTAGTTTCTAATATTTCTGAATTACTTGATTTTTTTACAACTAATGTCCAGTCCACTTCATTAAACCTTAGAGAGTTCATTAAGGTGAAATTATTTTCTTTTATTAAATCAGCACTTTTTTGAATATCATCAAAATCATTTATCTCAAATATAAAAATAGCAACTTCATCTTGAGATAAATTATTATTAATAATTTCTATAAGCTTATCTAAAAAATTTCCTTTTAAATGCCTTAAATCAAATCTTTTCATACTTTATTCCTGCTTCATCTATTTTATCTATCTATTTCACCAAAAATTATATTAGTAGAACCAATAATAGTAACAACATCTGCTAAATAATGCCCTGGTAATAAATCTTGTAATAACCCACAATGATGAAAACTAGGCGTTCTAATCTTAACTCTATATGGATATGGTTCTCCATCAGATTTAACAAAAAATCCTAACTCTCCTTTTGGCGATTCTGTTGGTGCATAAGATTCTCCTATTGGAGGTCTCATACCTTGAGTAACTAATACAAAATGTTGCATTAAAGAATAGTTTTGAGTCATTATTTGTTCTTTTGGAGCTGAAATATACTCTGGAGAATTTGCCATAAGCTCTTTTGGACTAGAAGGATACATTTTAATTAACTGTTTTAAGATTCTGCTTGATTGTCTAATTTCTTCCATATATAATAAATATCTAGCATAGCTATCGCCATCATTTGAGTAGGGAATGTCAAATTCAACTTCATCATAAAGCTCATAAGGTTCTTCTTTTCTAATATCCCATTTAAAGCCACTTGCTCTAAGCATAACCCCGCTTAAAGCCCATTTTTTAGCTAAATCTTTACTTACTACTCCAACATTTTCTAATCTTGCTCTCCAAATTCTATTTTTAGAAAGCAGAGATTCAATTTTTCCAATTTCTTTTGGAAGTCTATTTAAAAATGCTTCTAAATTTTCACACCAATTATCAGGTAGATCGAGTGGAACACCCCCTATTCTAATGCTTGAATGTGTTAGTCTAGCTCCACAATAATCCTCTATCAAGTCAAGTCCATACTCTCTTTCTTTAAAGCCATATAACATAATAGATAATGCCCCTACATCCATTCCATGAACAGATATAAAAAAAATATGTGATATAATTCTATTTAATTCTAATAGCATCATACGAATTATCTGAGCTCTTCTTGGCACTTCAATACTTAGTAGTTTTTCTACACTTAAAGCATAGGCATAGTTATTGGAAGAGGCATTAATATAATCCATTCTATCGGTAGTTGGGATAAATTCATTATAAATCATATTTTCTGCCATCTTTTCCATACCACGATGAAGATAACCAATATCTGGTGTGGCTTTAATTATCATTTCACCATCAAGTTCTAAAATCAATCTTAATTGTCCGTGTGCTGATGGATGTTGAGGTCCAAAATTTAATATCATTTTATCATCATTGCGTTCAAATGCGATATTTTCAAATTGTGGTTTTAGTCTAGTATAAATTTGTCCCATTATCGCCTCTTTGTTAGTTGTTTTTGTTTGTCAAATTTAGTTATTACAAAAATACCACTATTTTCTTGATATGAAATATTTGATTCTATTTCTTTTGGCGGCTCTCCTTTAGGAACTTCATAGCCTATATGTGCAAAGTTAAAAGTATCATCTTGATTTATAAAAAATGAATCTCTTTGTTCTTCTCCAACATTTATTCTATATTCTTCACCAAATATTTTATCAATCTCATACCATTTTGCATCTTCATCACCTTGAAGTGGATAGTCTTTTCTTAATGGATGCCCACTCCAATCATCGGGCATTAATAAACGTTTTAAATATGGGTGATTATTAAACTTTATTCCAAACATATCATAAGCTTCTCTTTCACACCAAGTTGCATTTCTAAAGACATGAGAAATAGAATCTATATTATCTTTTGTGTTTGATTTTACTCTAACTCTAAATCTTCTTTCCATTGATAGTAATTGATAAAAAATTTCAAAACTATCATCCTCTAAGTGAATAGCACTCATTTCGCTCAATATATCAAATCCATACTCTTTTAGTGTTATTAAACATTCTATAATATCATCTTTTGCTATATAAAATACTAGATTATTAAATTCAATATACGATTTTAATACTTTAATTCTAGCCTCTACTACCTTTAAAATTCCATCAAATTTAGAATCTTTTACCTCTTCTTTTTTTGTTTCCTTAGTCTTGTAGAATCTATTTTTATGATAGACCTTTTTTTGGATATTTTTCATAACTCTTTACTCTTATATTAATCTTTTTTTTGTATGAGATTTTATTGCTTTTTGAGATCTTATTTTTTGCTGTAATACCATTACTGCATATTGCAAAGTTTCAGGGCGGGGAGCACAACCGGGTAAATAAATATCAACAGGAATTATTCTATCTACACCTTGAACTGTAGAATAAGTATTAAACATACCCCCTGTATTGGCACAGCTACCCATAGAAATAACCCATTTTGGTTCTGGCATTTGATCATATAGCCTTCTAACAAATTCGGCATGTTTTTTAGTAACAGTTCCTGCTACAATCATAACATCACTTTGTCTAGGAGATGCCCTAAAAATTGTTCCAAATCTATCAAAATCATATCTTGAACCACCAGATGCCATCATTTCAATAGCACAGCAAGCAAGCCCATAAGTCATAGGCCATAATGAGTTGCTAGTTGCCCAATTTAATATTTTGTCAAGTCTTGTTAATTTTACTGGAATAGAATTAGTGTAATTCATTTCATACTCCCCCAAGAGAATGCCTCTTTTCTCCATGCATAAATAAAACCTATTGCTAATAAAAATATAAATAATATCATTTCAATAAAACCAAATATTCCTAATGTCTTAAAGCTAACAGCCCAAGGAAACATAAAAATAATTTCAACATCAAATAAAATAAACAATAAAGCCATTAAATAATACCTAGATGATATTTTATTTTGTTGTTTATTTGTTATAACACCACATTCATATTGGCTAACTTTTAATTTCTCTCTACTTTTAGAAGCTATTTTATTACTGATTATTCTTTGTAAAAATAATGTTATCCCAAATGCCCCAAAAGTTAAAACAAATAATGCAAAAGCACCAAAATATGGGTGTGCAAATGTAGAATGTGTCATTTTATATCCTAAAATTTTAAAATATTTCACATTTTAAAATAAATAAACTTAAAGTTCATTTTACAATTAATTAACCTTTAAAGCTATACTAGGGAAAAATTTAAGTTTTAAGAATGATAAGAGTGTATAAATTATATTTATTAAAATAAACTAAAAGTAACATAAAATAATTTATTGAAATAAAATATAATTTTGTTTTGTATTTAATCTATCAATTAAGCATCGATTTTTAGCATGTATAATGCAATCATATGAAATAGAGCAATTCCCTATGTCATAGGCTGTATATCCATATTCTATTAAATATATACAAAGTATTTTTGCACTTGCACCTAAGCTAACAACAAAGCATATTTCATCTTTATTATAGTTTTTTGCTATATTTAAAGCATTTGATAGTATTTTATCTATATTTTTAAAAGCATCATAACTTGGATTTTTATTTAATCTTAAACAAGATTTTACATTATCA
Organism: Helicobacter sp. MIT 14-3879; assembly: GCF_003364125.1. Taxonomy (NCBI): domain Bacteria; kingdom Pseudomonadati; phylum Campylobacterota; class Epsilonproteobacteria; order Campylobacterales; family Helicobacteraceae; genus Helicobacter; species Helicobacter sp. MIT 14-3879. The sequence continues at coordinate 9,556 of NZ_NXLP01000005.1, read as the reverse complement.
AATAAATCATTATATACACCAAAATAGCTATTAAAACCTTCAATTACTATTACAATTTTATTTTTCCAAAGTTCTTTTATAGGATTTATTAATATTTGTTTGTATTGATTAAAAAGTTCTATGCCAAATGAATTTTCAATGCAGAATCTTGGATTTTTATCTGCTTGTTCTGTTAAATAGGGCTTTAAATTATCTAATTTATTATCTTTTATATCTACCCCCTCATATATAAGCAATTTTTTAAGTATAAATCTAGTGGAGAGTAACGTAAGATTAAACCATCAAAATAAATACTTTCTTTTGATAAATATCTTAGACTATCGTAAGTATTTAGGTTTTCACAAGCATAAAATAAATTTGGATTGAGGTTATCTGTATATTTTTCTACTAAAACAGGGTTAATTCCTATTGGGATATTTAACTTATTTGCCTTATCTAGTGCATAAAGCAGAGAATTCCTTAGTTTTTCGCTAAATCTATGCATTCCTCCATTTTTACCTCCTAGAATTGGTAAATCACCATCTCCTAGCCTAATGAAAGATTTTTTGGTTTTGATTAGCTCTATGCTTTTGCTTGGACTTAATAGGTTGTAGTCATTCATAAATTCTTTTCTTAATAGTAGTTCTATTCCAAATGATAGGCTTTTATCAATTTTGTTATTATTAATTTCTTTAAAAATTGGCTTATATAGAGGCTTTAAAAATATAAAAACAATCATATTGTAAATCTTTTTAATGATTCTTTTAAACATTAATAACTCCTTAAATATTAAAGTAAAATTTTAGCCAAATTTATTTTAGTTTAAAAATCATAGGATTAAATGCTTTTGAGGCAACTAGAATCTCATCACCAATTTTATAATTTAGAATCTCTTTATCAGCGGTAATTGTTGTTATATTATTATTTATTAGTATTTTTACAAGAAATATTACCCCTTCTTGTTTAATATCTAGTATTTTTGCATTAAAATTAAATTTTGCACTAATTTCTTTGTTACCAAATACTTCATTAATTCCTCCATCTTTAAATATTACTCCATTTTTGATATGTAAAATCCTATTTGATAATTTAAAAATTTCTCCAATATCGTGGCTTACTAAAATAGTAGTTAGTTTAAAGTGCCTATGCAGTTTTAGTATTTCTTCTTGTAAGATGCTTCTCATTTCATTATCTAGCGCACTTAAAGGTTCATCAAGCAAAAGAATTTTATTTTCACACACCAAAGCTCTAGCTAGGGCTACTCTTTGTTTTTGTCCACCACTAAGTTCATTTGGATATTTAGTTTTTAAAAATGTTAATTCCATTAATTCTAAAATTTCATCAATTCTGTATTTTTCATTTTTATTTTTTAATCCAAAATAGAGATTTTTATATACATTTAGATGAGGAAATAATGCATAGTCTTGAAAAACAAATCCAATTTTTCTTTTTTGAGGAGGAATATTTATATTATTTTTAGAGCTAAACCAAACTTCATTATCAACAATTATTTCTCCTTCTTTAGGAGAATCTAATCCACTTAAGATTCTAAGTAATGTTGTTTTTCCAGCACCACTTTTGCCAAAAATGCTAACAAATGAATTATCTTTTATTGTTGTATTAATATCAAATAAAATTTTTCCATTAGAGCCATTTAGGTGTTTTTTAATTATTAGTTTTATCATAATTTATAAACTTTTTATTTATGTAAAATATAACTAATAACAATACAAAGGTAATCAAAAATAAGCTTATTGAATATTGATGTGCTAGTCCTATATTTTGTGTATCTACTTCTTCATATATTGCAATACTTGCAAGTTTAGTTTGTCCTGGTATATTTCCTCCTATCATCATAATAACCCCAAATTCTCCTATTGTATGAACAAAGCTAGTAATTACTCCTAATAAAATATTTGATTTCATATTTGGCAAAAGGACAAAAATTAATGTATATATTTTACCTTTTCCTAATACATAACTTGCTTCTTTTAGTGATTTAGGTAGGTTTATGAAACCATCTTTAATAGGATTTACCATAAAAGGTAGTGAAAAAATAATACTTGCTAATATAATACCATCAAAGCTAAATACAAGCTTTAAATTAAAATTTTCTAATAAATATTTTCCTATAAAATTGCTTGGTGAAAATGTAATTAAAAGGTAGAATCCAAGTACAGATGGAGGTAATATTAATGGCATCCAAACTAAAACTTCCAAAATGAGAATATATGCTTTTTTATTATATGCTAGAATATATCCAAGCAATATACCAAATGGAAGTAGAACTAATGTTGAAATAAAAGCAACCTTAAAGGTTAAAATCATAGTTTGTATAAATTCAATATTCATTTTATAGCCTTATTTCTCTAGCATATTTGACATTTAGAGCTTGCTTAACATTACTTCATTTGATTTTACAAACCACCCAAATTCCTCATTTATTTTAACATTTAAAGAATCTTTTGCTTCTTTTGTGATTAAAGAAGTTATTGTATATTTTTCAAATTTAAAATATATTCTGGCAAATATATCATCTTCTTCTATTTTTATAACAATAGAGTTAAATTTATTTCTTGCACTAATTAACGCATAATCTTTATGACATAGCATAACTTCACTTTCTTTAAAAACGACATTGTATATTTCATTATTAATAAAACTTGTATCTTTAGTGTTAAAATCTAAAATTAGAGCACTAAAGATATTATTAGAATCTAAAACTTCTAGTTTTATTAAAGCAATATCTTTATTTCTTTTAATACTTATAATTTTTGCTTGAATAGTATTCATTTTATGGTTTATCATATCCGTAAGTTTTAAATATTTCTTGAGATTTTGGACTTAGAATAAAATCTTTAAATTCTTTTGCTAGTTTAGAATCTTTACCATAATTTGTTATTACCATTGCTTGAAGTATTGGGCTATAAGTCTTAGAATCTACTTCTAAATAATTTACATTATTATCTTTAATTACCATTGATAAAGCACTAAAGCCAATATCACTTGAACCTGTTGTTACATATTGCGTTGCTTGCCCTATGCTTTCTCCTAAAACTATTTTTGTTTTTACACTATCATATATATTACTTGCCTCCATTGCTTCTTTAGCAGCTACTCCATAAGGTGCTAGTTTTGGATTAGGTAGTGCTATATGCTTTATTTTGTCATCTTTTAGAATATCTAAAGAATTAATATTTAGATTTTTATTTTTACTAAATAAAACTAATTTACCTTTTATATAATTTACTGGTTTATCAAATGTTTGTTTATTATCATATAACTTTTGTGGATAACTAGTATCTGCTGCTATAAATAGATGAGCTGGAGCACCATTTACAATTTGATTATAGGCTTTTCCTGAAGCAATATAGCTTATATTTATCGTATCTTTTTTATCTTTTAAAAATTCTATTTTAATATCCTCTAACACATACTTAAGACTTGCAGCTGCAAGTATCATTATTTCTTCTGCATTTACACTCGTAAATAATATAAATATTACTAGAATTAATTTTTTCATCTTTTTTACCTTATTCTTTTTGTTATTTTCGAAATATATATAAAAATATAATGATTTTTATATATAAATAAACTTAAAAAATATATTTATTATTTTTTATTAGGCATTTTGTTATAATTTTGAAATTACAAAAAACTATTTTTCTCCAATCTCTAACTTATAAGGATATTTATTGTCAAAAAGACTTTCTTTAAAGGCATTAGCTTTGCCAATTTTTATTGAAATGTTTTTAAGGTATCTATCATTAATGATAAATACATATATGGTATCAAAGCATTCTAGCTATCTTGTTGGCTCTATGGGGGCTGGAAATCAGATATTAGATTTATTTATTACAATCTTTAGTTTTTTAAGTGTTGGTTGTAGCGTAGTGATAGCTCAAGCAGTAGGGGCAAAAAATATTACTCTTGCATCAAAGGCAATGCATCAAAGTTTGTTTTTAAATTCTATTTTAGGATTGTTTTGTGGTGTTTTAATATTATCTAATGGAAATCTTTTGTTAGAGTTTCTAAATGTCCCAAAAGGTCAGTTTGAACAAGCAAATATTTATCTTAATATGCTTGGAATCTGCTTATTTTTTGATGCAATTGGAATAGTTTTAGCATCAGTAGTTAGAGTTTATAATATGGCATATTTTGTAACTTTAACTTCTCTTGTTATGAATATTATTTCTGTTTTATGTAATTATTATGTATTAAATTATACAAATTATGAGTTATGGGGAGTAGGGCTTTCTACCATTATTGGTAGGATTGGAGCTATTTTTATACTTGTATTTGCTCTTTTATTTAAACTAAAAATTAGAATATATTTTAAAGAATTATTTTTAATTCAAAAAGAAGTATTACAAAAGATTCTAAAAATAGGCTCTTTTAGTGCTGGGGAAAACCTAATTTGGATTATCCAATATACTATTGCACTATCATTCGTTTATTCTTTAGGTGAAGAAAATGCAAGTGTTCAGACAATATATTTTCAAATCTCAATGCTTATTATGCTAACAGGTCAAGCATTTAGTATTGCAAATGAAATTATAATTGGCAAATTGGTCGGTGCAAATTATTTAAAAATAGCCTATAAGCACACTTGGATGGTGTTATGGGTTAGTATTATAGCTACATTTATAGTTGTGATAGTATTTTTTATGGGAAAAGGATTTATAATGGATAAATTAGGACTAGAAGAGCCTTTAAGAAAAATTATGTTGCCACTTTTTAGTCTATCTATAATTTTAGAGGTTGGAAGAACTTTTAATATAGTAATGGTAAATTCTCTTCGTGCAACAGGTGATGCAAAGTTTCCATTTTTAGCTGGTATAGTTTTTATGTTAGGAGTTAGTTTACCTGTTGGATATATTTTGTGTTTTAAGTTTGATCTTGGAATAATTGGTATTTGGATTGGATTTTGTTCTGATGAATGGCTTAGAGGGTTATGCAATGCTTATAGATGGAAAAGTTGTAAATGGCAGGGTAAAGCAGTAGTTTAAATTTTTATTTGTGGTGTTAAAATTAATGTTTCTTTATAAAAAGATGTTAAGTAAGTATGTATGTAGAAATAAAATAAATTACAAAGTTATAAAAGTTATATGTTTTAATAAATATAAAACATTAAATAATTAAGATAGGGTTTAAAAACAAAATAATTCTTTTAAGATCTAAAGAAATATAGTAAGTATAAAATTATATACAAAACAAAATATTTTATTTAAATAAATTAGAAAGTTAGATGGATATATAAAATATAAATAAACCATACAAAACATAATTAAATAAATTATTTAAATATTTAATTATGTAATACAAAACACTTCTATAGCTTTTTACTCTGCTACTTTTTTTGATATACCACGCCATATACCATTATCTATAATGGCTTGTTTAAATGTTTCTTGTAATTGTATATCATCTGTATTAGCAGTAATGACGATTTTTTATATTACCTTTTTTAGCAACATTAATGTGTTATTACTTTTCTTCGTGTGGTGTTATTTAGGTTTTTAGGATATAAAGCATATAAAAATCAACAAGAAAAAAAGTTTCTTTGCAGGGATATTCTTATTTGGTGTAATGTTGTCAGTTAGTGGTTTTTGTCTAGTATATCTTAGTTAATTTAGGATTTCCTATGCGTTTTCAAAACCTCTATCATATCCCTAGCCTCTTTAAAATCACTCAAGGCAAAAATAATAGCATAGAGATTCAAATCTTAGAAATTAAAGCTTATGTTGATGATGGATTTGATTTTATCATTGAAAAGCCCGAAGATGCGAATCAATTTGTAGGTGTATGGAATTATGAGACTATGGAGTTTATTATGGATAAGAGTTCTTTTGCATTGGCGAGGGAAATAGCTCATAAATATATATCTTTTATATATCTTTGGTAGATACTGCAGATAACATCAAACAACCAAACGAAAACACAATGTTTAATCAAGACTACAACAACCAAAATTATTAATCTAGGCTGTGATTTTAGAATCCTTACTTCTAGCTTCAAAGATATAGAAGTGTATCCTTTATCAATGCCGATAAGTGTGAGGGTCAATGAAAATGTGTGAGCTAAATGAGAAGCTATATAGTCCATCGCATATTGATGATATATTTCCCATTCTTGTAGGTTTATTTTTTATAATCCTCTATTTCTTTTCTTAGCCACTCTGGGAAGTTTTCTCTATACATTGCTGGGATAGTAGGTTTTAGTTTTTTGTCTAGCTTATGTTCTTTATATAATTCCTCTAAATATTCAGGAATATAGTAAGTTGGAGCATTAGGGTAACCTTGAGGAGGAGTGATAGACATTACTTTAGCTTCTAAAAGCATTGTGTTTATATATAAATCTACTGATTGTTGTGTTCTTTCATTTGATAAATCTACATCATATCTCCAAAAGGTTACCTTTTTCATTCTCTCTTTAAATTCTATTCTCGTTTGCTCTGTGGCTTTAGGGTCTCTAGGGTCTAAGAGCTTACCCCTATCTATTTCCTCTTTTATTTTGTCTAAGGTAAATCCATTCTCATCTACTGAATACCCATACATTACATTCAAATCAATCACCCAATCCACTCCTATAAGTTCATCTAAAAAGGGAAGCATTCTATATTTATCATAAGGAGGATTCTTAGAAAATTCTTTGATTTGCAAGGCTCTTAAAGCATTGACATGCATACCAACTGATAAACCTCTAAAAGACTCGTGAGCTTCTGCTAAATAACTTTCAATTGGATTCTTACCAAACAATACTTCTTTATAACCTAATTGCAAGAGCAAAAAACGAACAGCAGAAGCCCTTGCTTTAAATCCTGTGCTAGAGAGTTGTAAAGCACTTTTAAATCCATTAATATCTCCTAGTATTCCAGCTGCTAATTCCCATTCACCCATAAACAAATATCCATCACCTAAATGTGCCAATCCTCTATTTGCTTCTACTTCTTCATAGAGATAGGCATAATCTTCATTAATGAGTTTTCCATTCTCATCTACTCCTGCATAAGCATCATAGGGTATATCTATCACAGAACTTCTTAATCCACTTCTAATGACTAGATATTTATATCTCTCTCTTTTTGTTTTTAAAGATTCATAATAAGCTTTTTCTGCTTTTGTCCAAGGGGCAATAGAGCCTTTAACTGGCTCTTTTAGATATAAATCTTGCCAAGCTTTAAATTCTAAATAATTTGAGCTTTGTCCTGTTTTTAATGTAGGGTCTAGGTAAATGGGTTTATAGTTTATGTAGGGGGAGGTTTCTCTTGCTTTGTGTGTTTTAAAATAAATATCACTATGCTTTTTATTATATTTTCCCGCCTCTTTTGTTCCTTTGGAAAAATATATTTCATTGGTTTCCTTATTGACTTCGACCCCTACTCCATTGGCAGCATATATTATATATGTTTCACTCATTTTAATCTCCTTTATTTTAATTTTATCCTATATGTAATCCATCTTTCATAATAATTGTAGTGGCTAATCTCCCTACAAGTTTAGGTCTTTTTTCTTGGGTAGTAGTATCTTTTTTATCACTATCTTTATTATTGGTTACTCCCACAATGGGTGTTGGCGGTGTATTGTTTGGAGACTCCTTATTATTCACCCCCACATACAAAGCCTTAATATTATTCTCCCCTATCACATTTAAAGCTCTTAAAAATTCTCTGTGTTTTTGTAAATTTAAGGTATTATCTTTTAAATTGGTATTGAAACAACCCATATAAACATCATCAAGATAATTCATCGCAGTATGATAGGCATCTATGGCTGAAATTGGTGCTTTTATATAATTGTCTTTATTGTGGGGATTTCTACTTTCTTTATCCTTGTATTCCTTATACAATGTATCTAGTCTTGTTGATACCTTGATATTGCTATAAAAATCAATAAAGCTTTGTTTAAAAAAGTTTATAAAATCCCTATCAAATATTTTGATGAAATAATTACGAGATTCTAAATCTTTAACTAGAGATTGTAGGCTTTGGTAATGAAAGCTAAGAAAAGGAGAATTTTTATGCTTCATTGGCATATTTAAATAATAATGAGTATCCTCTAAATATTGATTTGAGATTAAGGGGATTATAAAGCTTAGATTCTCTTTTTGATTTATGCTATGTTTATTTTCTAAAATATAAGCATACTCATGAGGAATAGAGAAAGATTCTAGTGGTAAAGAAAGCAATTCTTTAGGAATATTAGAAGTAGAAGCATAAGAATACAAAGAATCTAAATCTTGATAAGATTGTAGAATAGATGATGTATTTAGAGATTCTATGTTTGTAGATTCTCTTATGCCTTTAATACCAACTATCCCTGCTATACACATTATGCCTAAATCTCTAAAAGCAATTAAGGCTTGTCGTCTTTGTAGAGAAAAAAGATTCAAAGTTTTTGTTTGGTTGTTTGTTTGCATAGTTATATCCTTTTAAATGTTTGATTTATCCTTATTTTTTGATATTATGCTTCCTTGCATAATCCTCTATTTCTTTTCTTAGCCACTCTGGGAAGTTTTCTCTATACATTGCTGGGATAGTGGGGTTTAGTTTTTTGTCTAGCCTATGTCTTTTTTTATAGAGAAATTCTAAATGTTCTGGCACATAATAACGAGGAGCATTGGGGTAACCTTGAGGGGGAGTAAGTGCGGCTAACTTAGCATCTAGAATTAGGTGCCTCATATATCGTTTGGCGGATTCTTCACTCCAATCATTTGGAATATCCGTATTATAACCTGCTCGAGAACCTCTACGATACGCAAACATTGCGTCATTAAATTCCAATCTACCTTCCTTTGTGGAATCTTTATCTCTAGGGTCTTTGAGTTTGCCTTGTTTAACATCTTGATAAAGTCCCCACATTGCATTGCCTAAAGCATCATCTGCAAATTGATACTCCGTTAAATCAATCACCCAATCCACTCCTATGAGTTCATCTAAAAAGGGAAGCATTCCATATTCATCATAAGGAGGATTCTTAGAAAATTCTTTGATTTGCAAGGCTCTTAAGGCATTGATGTGCATACCAACTGATAAACCTCTAAAAGACTCATGAGCCTCTGCCAAATAACTTTCAATGGGATTCTTGCCGAACAAGACTTCTTTATAACCTAATTGTAAGAGTAAAAAACGAACAGCAGAAGCTCTTGCCTTAAATCCTGTGCTAGAGAGTTGTAAAGCCTTTTGAAATCCTTTAATATCTCCTAAGATTCCTGCTGCTAATTCCCATTCACCCATAAACAAATCTCCATCACCCAAATGTGCTAATCCTCTATTTGCTTCTACTTCTTCATAGAGATAGGCATATTCTTTATTGATGAGTTTTCCATTGTCATCTACTCCTGCATAAGCATCATAGGGTATATCTATTACAGAACTTCTTAATCCACTTCTAATGACTAGATATTTATATCTCTCTCTTTTTGTTTTTAAAGATTCATAATAAGCTTTTTCTGCTTTTGTCCAAGGGGCAATAGAGCCTTTAACTGGCTCTTTTAGATATAAATCTTGCCAAGCTTTAAATTCTAAATAATTTGAGCTTTGTCCTGTTTTTAATGTAGGGTCTAGGTAAATGGGTTT